>DASQJL010000114.1 GCA_035631035.1 Candidatus Binatia bacterium
AATTGCGTTCCCCCTCACCCTGATCACGATCGGCATCGTTCTGCTCCTCAAGGAATTGGGCTATCTGCACGGCAACATCCTCCGCTACTGGCCGGTGCTCCTGATCGTGTGGGGGATCGGAATGATCTGGGCCGCGCGGAAAGGTTGAAACGGGCGCGCGCCAGCGCGACACCAGGGGCTGCGGCCCGGTGGACTCACTCAAAAATGTTGTCTCGGAACCATGAGTCGTTTGGTACGGTTGAACGCGTGATGAATCTCGTCCGAACCGACCTCCGCCGTATTGCCCTGGTTGCCCTTGCGCTGCTGTTCTGCTGGGTAGCCACGGGAGTCGTCCATCAGCACCGGGAAGACGTCACCTGCGAGATCTGCAAGCTGCTGCACAGCGGCACGGTGGCGGTGGGCCGTCCTCCCGATTCACCGGCGCCGAGCGAGCGCTATGAGCGCATCTCCTCGGTAACGATCGAGCAGCCCTCCGCACCGAGTCTATCTCCCACGCACGTCCGCGGTCCTCCCCTCGGCTGATTCTTCCAGCAGTCCCCGAAGACATTTTCGACGACGAGGGCGCCCGTCTCGCCTGACGAGGCGCGGCCCGGCCCGTGGTCCCATGCTCGGAATGGGACCGTTGCCGCATTCGACTGGAGGATCTTGCCGTCATGCTGCGACGAGCGTTGATCAGCGTACTCGTGTTGTCATCGTTCGCGAGCATTGGCACGTTCGCGAGCGTTGCATCCGCTCAGGAGGGGGACAGCACTCAGGTGGTTGGCGAAGGCGGGGCGTCCACTTCCGAAACCGGGTCATCCACTTCGATGTTCTCGAACCTCGCCAATCCGGCGATCGGGATGAACGCGCTCTTTTCCGTGCAGGCCGCGCACAATCTGGCGCGAGCCTACGGGTTCGACTTCGACGAGGCCGAGATCAGCCTGCTCTCGGTCGTGGATCCCTACTGGACGTTCACGAGCAACATCGTGTTCCTGCCGGACCACACGATCGATCCCGAGGAGGTGTGGGTCCGCAATACGAGCCTCACTTCGATTCAGCTCAAGCTTGGCCAACTTCGCGGGACGTTCGGGAAGCACGGCCTCCTTCACACCCATGCCTTTCCCTTCATTCAGGCGCCGATCATGATGGCCAACACGATCGGGGAGGAAGGATTCAAGGACCCTGGGCTCGAGGCATCGTGGTTGACGCCCCTTCCCTGGTACGCCGAGCTCACCGGGGGCGCCTACAAGGCCGTCGGGGTTGATGATGACCATCCTCTGGACCTCGGCTCCACGCGGCACGACAACATCCCGTGGCTCGGTCATTTCAAGAGCCAGTTCGACCTCAACGATGAGACGACGATGGAGCTCGGCCAGTCGATTCTCGAGGGCAGGGGCTCCGATGGGCATCGCCACGCCGCCTACGGCGCGGACGCCACCATCCGGAACGTGCCGGCACGCAGCTCGAACCGAAAAGGCTGGATCCTCCAGGGGGAGTACATCCAGAAGGCGTCCTACCCGGGAGGCTCGTATCACCGGGAGGCGGACGGCGGCTACGCCTCGTTCCAGTACCGGTTCTCGCAGGTCTGGTGGGGCGGGGTACGCGGCGAGCGGGCCCGCCGCAGCTTCACCGATTTCATGGTCGACGAAGCGGGCGATCCGATTCCCGGGACCGTCAACCGAGGGTCCGTGAACATCGCATGGACGCCCTCGGAGTTCTCGTTCATCCGGCTGGAATACAGCCACGCCAAGGCGGATCGCGGCACTCATCCCACCGACGACCGCATCATGGTCCAGATGAGCTACACCATTGGGTTCCACCCAGCCCATGCCTACTAGAAACCCGCTCGATATCCGATTGAAGAACCCTCACGTACGCTGGAGGAAGTCCATGAAGTCCATCGTTCGACTTGCCCTGTTGCTCAGCCTCGGTCTGGGGCTCGCGTCTCCCGCCCGCGCCGACCTCAAGGTCGCGACCTCATTGACGGATCTGGCCTCGGTGGCGCAGTTCGTGGGCGGGAAGCACGTGACCGCCCAGAGCCTCTGCCGGGGGTTCGAGGATCCGCACTTCGTCCCCGCGAAGCCGAGTCTCATGAAGGCGATCCAGCACGCCGACGTCTACGTTTCGACCGGCCTCGAGCTCGATGGCGGTTGGCTCCCGCTCGTCTTGCCGGGGAGCCGCAATCCCAAGATCCAGCAAGGCGCCAAGGGATTCGTCGATGCGTCGCGCGGCGTGTCCGTGCTGGAAAAGCCTACCGGCACCGTGAGCCGGGCCGCGGGAGATATCCATCCCCTCGGCAACCCTCATTACTACCTGGATCCCAAGGCGCTCGAAGTGGTCGCCGATCACCTGGCCAACGTCTTCTCCGGACTGGATCCGGCAAACGCAGCCGAGTACGCGGCGAACGCAAAGGCGTTCGACGAACGGATGGAGACTTCATTGAAGAAGTGGGAGAAGGAGATGGCGCCGTACCGCGGCGCGACCATCGTGCCCTACCACCTGAACTTCATCTATTTCGCAGACCGGTTCGGGCTCAAGCTCTTCGGCACGGTCGAGCCCAAACCAGGCATTCCGCCCAACGCGCACTACATCGCCCAGCTCTCGGACAACATGAAGAAGTCGGGCGTCAAAGTCGTGACCTACCAGCCGTACTACAACGCTGACGCGGCCAAGCAACTCGCGAAGCGAGCTGGAGGCGTCGCCGTGGAGGTGCCGACCGAGGCGGGGGGCATGCCTGGAACGGATGACGTCTTTTCCAAGTTCGACTTCATTGTCTCGTCCCTTTCCCGGGCTCTGTCCGGCAGCCAGGGAGGATCGCGATGACGTTTCTCAGCGTTATGGCACTGCCGCTCCTCGCGTGCGCGCTCCTCGCCTTGATCCTCCCCTCCCTCGGCCAGCACGTGCTGGCCCGCGGGGTGATCTTCGTGGACCTGGCGCTCGCTCAGATCGCCGCACTGGGTCAGAGCGTCGCGTTTCTCATGGGGGCGGAGCCGCACGATCCAAGCACGTACCTGTGGTCGTTCGGGTTCACGCTCCTCGGAGCCGCGCTGTTCAGCTTCCTTTGGGATCGCGAGCACTCCGTCCTGCAGGAGGCCTTCATCGGAATCTCGTTCGCCTTGGCCACGGCCTCCACGCTGCTCCTTCTCTCGAATGCCCCTCATGGGGCGGAGCATGTGAGCGGTGCCCTGAGCGGGGAGGCGCTTGGATGGGTCACCTGGAAAGACATCGCCATCATGGCGACGCTGTTCGCGGCCATTGGCCTCTTCCTGTTCCTGGCACGGCGGAAGCTGCTGCTCTGCTCCGAAGATCCCAAGGCCGCGAGAAGGATGGGGCTCTCGGTGAAGAAGTGGGACTTCCTCTTCTACGCGTCCTTCGGTCTGGTGGTTACGACTGCAGTGCGGGTATCCGGTGTCCTGGCGGTTTTCTCGTTCCTCATCGTTCCGGTGGTCTGCTCGACGCTGCTCGGCCGCAGGGGAGCGGCCCGCCTCTATTGGGCCTGGGCAATCGCGTTCGTCGCATCCATGCTCGGCGCGGGGCTCTCCTACCTCAAGGACTGGCCCATGGGGGCAACGATCGTCTGCCTCTTCGGAGCCACCGTGGCCGTCGTCTCCCTGTCCGTGCGCATGAAGTATGTTGACGATCGGGCGACCGGGACGGAGCCGCCGGAGGAGATCCGCTTCACGGGCACCCGGTGACAAATGGATGGAACCGCCTCCTCGCCGGGGGCGTATTCGGCCCAGAGAGCCCCGTCGCCCTGCTCAGGAGGCCCCGTGACGCGCAAGCAGACGATTCTCGGCGTGAGCCTGCTTTTCCTCGCATGTCTCGGCATCGGCGTGATCTGGACGCTTCGAACGGAACCTCCCTCCGCGCACCCCTGGTGGGCCGGGAAGGACGCCAAGGTCCGCATGGAGGTCTGGGAGCCCGGGAAGGACATGGCCACGTTCGGCATGACCCTGCCCAAGAAGACGGTGGACGGCATGGTGGCGCTGGGCCTCAAGAGCGTCGTGCAGGTCGGCCACACCGACGTCGACTTTCGCCGCTACTGGAGGCAGATCCAGGCGCTTCCGCCGGGAGAGAAGCTGCGAATTGCGGGAGACGAGGGAGCCACGACGTACGTGTGGATCGAGACGCCCGACGTCAACGCGCCCCCGGTCCGTCCCCCGGCTGCGGCCGCCGAGTCCACCGGCACCTAGGCGGGTCGCACCGGCCCGGGGCGACCCGCGCCCGGGATTACGGCGCGACGCCCGAGGCGGCGGAAAGCGATGCCTTGGGATTCAGCAGCCGGATCGTCTTGTCCCCCGCCTTCTTCTCCTCGGCGCTCTGCACGATGTACTGCTTCACCTGCTCCACCGTCAGCTTCGGATTCAGGGCCCAGAGCTTCGCCGCCAGGTTGGTGACGTTCGGCGCGGCCATGCTCGTCCCGCTCAGCTTCATGCGGTCCCCGCCGGGCACGTAGCTGTCGACCTCGAACCCGCTGGAGTAGACGTCCACGTTGCCGAAGCTGGTGAACGAGGTCTGGTCTCCCGCCTGGTCGACGGCGCCCGCGACGAGAACGTTCGGCAGCTTGAACGAGCTAGGCATCACCTCGTCGAATTTCACGTTGTTGTCCGAGTTTCCGGCCGCGATGACGAAGAGCGTGCCGGGAGCGCCCTTCACGGCGTCGAAGAGCTTCTTGTAGTCGATGTCGTAGAGCTTGCGGGCCAGCGCGCGCCGCTGCTCCGGCGTGCCGCCGGCGTGATTCTGCTCGAGGGCCCGGTCGATCGACTTGAGATCGCCGCCCCAGCTCATGTTGACCACCCGGGCGCCGTTGGCCTTGAAGTAGGCCACCGACTTC
This sequence comes from Candidatus Binatia bacterium, assembly GCA_035631035.1. Classification (NCBI taxonomy): domain Bacteria; phylum Candidatus Binatota; class Binatia (SeqCode); species Binatia bacterium. The sequence goes on from DASQJL010000114.1 coordinate 4,814, forward strand.
GCCATGGCGTCCCCGTCCTTCACCGCCTGCTCGACGGTCGGCTTCTCCGGAACGGAGTGATAGTCGAACGTGATGCGACAGGCGAGCACCCGCGCCGCCGGATTGCCCCGCGTCGCGATCCCCGCGACGTGCGTTCCGTGCGCGTATTGCGAGTAGGCGGTGAGCCCCTCCAGGAACGGCTGCACCTGGTCGCGCGTGAGGCCGCTGAGCTTCTGCTTCAACGCCGTCGCCTCGGGCGTATCCAGGTTCGCCTGCAGGTCCTCGAATCCCTTGAGGTCGCCCTTGTAGACGTCCTTGTTCGGGACCGCCTTGTCGACGTCGAAGAGGAGCGCGGTCTCCTTGTCGGAGTGGAGCGACCACGCGATGCCGTTCACATCGTCGACGTAGCCGTCCTTGTCGTCGTCCTTGCCGTTCCCCGGGATCTCCTTGGCGTTCACCCAGAGCTGCTTGGGGTAGAGCGACACGTCGACGCCGGAATCCCAGATGCCGACCACGACCGGCGTGAGCTTGCCGGAGTCGTCCAGCGTCACGTCGCGAGCCGCCCAGATGTCAGCCTTCTGCTCGGCCTTGTTCGCGTCGAGGACGGCCGCGTACGCGGCCACGACGTCATCCTTGATCGGCAGGATGTCGATCGCCGCGTACCCGGCGGAGACCACGCCGCTCGCCAGGTCCTGGCTGATCGTGCCGTTCTGATACGCGGGATCGACGTTCGCCTGGATGCTACCCTGCATGAGACTGAGCGAGGTGATCTCGAAGCTCCCCTTGGTCGACTTGAGGACCTCCTGCACCTCCGTGTAGGGAAGCGCCCGGAGCGACTGCTCGAGGTTCGCGCGAACGGCGGCGTGCAGGTCGGCGGCGCCCGACTCGTGCGCCTTCATGATCGCCTCGGCCAGGAGTCCCGACGTCAGCTTCTGCGCCGGCTTGTCCTGGAGGTCGCGGACCTGAGCCACGAGCTGCTTCGCCGCGGGGTAGTCCTCCTTCAGCATCGCGATCGTGAGGAGCGTGCCGTACATGCGCCGCACCGCGGTCGGGTCCTGGATGTCGTACTTGTCGAGATCGGCCCTCATGTCCTTCTCGACGGCGGCGGCCAGCTCGAGGATCGCGGCCTTGTTGGTCACGAGCGCGCTCGGCTTGTCGGGGATCTTGTAGGTGTGCGGCGGCAGGTCGGCGAGCTTCGTGATGGGGATCTTCCCCGCCGCGAAGGCGGGGGCCCCGGGCGCGAAAAGGAGAACTGCGGACAGCGCGGCGACGGCGGCAAGGTGTTTCATGGGTGCCTCAAAGTCCTTTGCTGGAGGGTGAAACGGCATCGATCGTTTAACTTCCGCAACTCTACCAAACGGCGCTCCGAAGGTCCTAACGACGATCGTCGGGGGCCGCTTTCGCGCGCCGGTTGTCCCGAATTAAGCGTTGTCCTAGTTTTTAGGACGGGCCAGAATACAGGCCATGAGTGGGACGGATCTGACCCCGCAGCTGGAGCGCCTGGCCGAACTTCCCTTCGTCGAGAAACCCCGCGAGGTTCGGTGTGCCGGGCGGGGCGGGCGACCCTTGCCCGATGCATGTATCGAGCTCACCGTGGGGGGGAGGAAGCGGGTCCTCGCGGTCGAGTTCAGGCGGTCCGATCCGATCAGCCGGATCTCAATCGATCACTGGATCGCGCGAATCGGAGCATCGCGGCAGGATTGGATCCTGTTCGCGAACCATGTCGGCCCCCGTCTCGGCAAGGAGCTGCGGGAGCAACGGATCAATTTCGTCGACCGGGAGGGCAACTGCCACCTCTCGATCGATGAGGGACACGTGGCCTACATCGAAGGACGGAAGCGATCCTCTCCAGCCTGGGAATCTCACGGTATGGGTCGCGCCGGGTACCAGGTGCTGTTTGCCTTGCTGGCGAATCCCGGACTCACGGCAGGCACGGTACGGGAAATCGCGTCGTCATCCGGTGCGAGCAAAACGGCGGCTTCCTCGGTTCTGAACCGGCTGGAACGCGACGGCATCGTCGTAGATCGCAACCTCCTGCATCCCGACACCTTGCTTCAGCGCTGGTTGAGCGGTTACGCCGACCGGGTTCGTCCCCGGCTCCTGTTCGGACGATACGAGTCGAAGATCCAGGATCCGAACGAACTGGACCGGTTCCTGGAACGCGAGCTTTCCAGTCAAGGTGAGGATTCGTTCGTGGATGGGTCCAAGACGATCCGATGGGCCTGGGGGGGCAGTGCGGCCGAACATCGACTTCTCCATTATTATCGTGGAACGATCACGGTCATCCACTTCGACCCAGCGCCGTCGACCGCCGCCAAGCGGTGGGGCCTGGCTCCGGCACGAGCGGGGGCGATCACGTTCCTCGGCATTCCCGGCCCCCTCGCGTTCCAAGGTGCGGAGCCCAATACGGTGCATCCGCTCCTGATCTATTCGGAGCTGCTGGCCACGGGCGAGGAGCGCGCCCGCGATGCTGCAGCCCGGATCCGGGAGCGCTATCTTCAGCACCTGTCATGATCCGCCTCTCGGAAAATCATCTGTCGACCTTCCGCGATCTCGCCCGGCTCGGGCCTTCGGTCGACTTCAGCCTCATCGGCGCGCTGGCGCTGGCCTGCGCCCTGCCCCGCTTTCGCCGGCAGACGAACGACGTCGATATCACGACCGCGCTCCCCCTGGACGAGGCCAACGCGGCTCTGGCGCGATTGCCTGGGTGGAGCCGGACCGGCAGGGTGGAGTACGAGTGGCGCAGCGCCGGTGGGACCCTGGTGCACGTCTTTCCCATCGACGCGTCGTCTCGGGAACAGGGTTTTCTGGTGTGGTCCAAGGGCGGGCGGCGGATGAGCCTCGTGGGGATGAGACACGCGTTCGAGAAGACGAACCCGCTGAACGTGGCTCCCGGCGTCACGGTGCGATCGGCATCGGTACCGGCGGTGATCCTCATGAAGTCCGTTGCCTATCAGGACCGGCCGCGGGAGCGGGAACGGGACGTCGACGACTTCGCGACCGTGATGGACGTCTACATCGACGATCGGGACGCGCGACGTTGGGCCGCGGGCCCGGGCGTGATTCATGAGGACGTCGGCGCCCATTGGCTGGGGCGGGACATCGCGGCGATCGCGAACGATGCCGAACGGAAGAGCATCGAGAGGTTCGTCGACATTCTGCGCGGCGGAGCGGCACTGGCCACGCTGACTCGGGTGTCGCCGCCGAGCCTGCGCGCGAATCCGAGAGATGTGCTGGCGCGATTGGAAGCGTTTCGAGCGGGGCTCGGCTCGGGAGGGTCCGCGTGAGCGCGGCCGGGATCTAGGGCTCGGCGCGCGGATAGGTCCCGAGCACACGCACCTCGGTGGTGACCGGTTTCAGCTCCTCCAGCGCGGCGCGGACAGGCTCCGACGCCGCATGCCCCTCCAGGTCGAGGTAGAACCGGTACTGCCATGGCGATCCCAGGACCGGGCGCGACTCGATCCGCGTGAGGTTCACGCCGCGCGCACCGAACCGGGCGAGCACGTCCCCCAGCGCGCCGGGCTTGTGGGCGAGCGCGATCTGGAGCGACGTCTTGCACGACGCCCCAGGCGGGCACGCCACGGCCTCGCGCGCGATCTCGACGAAGCGGGTGTAGTTCCCCTCCTGCGTCTGGATGCCGCGCCGCAGCACTTCCAATCCGTAGAGCCGCGCCGCCGACTCGCTGGCGATGGCCGCCACCGTCGGATCGTTCCCCTCGCGCACCTTCCGCGCCGAGCCCGCCGTGTCGAACTCGGTGCGCGTCACCGCCCAGGGAATCGTGCGGAGGAACGCCTCGCACTGCGCGAGCGCCTGGGGATGGGAGATCACGGTGCGCAGCGACTCCAGCTTCGCGCCCGGCAGCGCGAGCAGGCAGTGCTCCACCCGGCTCACCACCTCGGCCGTGATCGTCACCCCACCTTCCGCGAGCAGGTCGTAGGTCTCGTGGACGCTCCCCGCCGTCGTGTTCTCGATCGGCATCAGGGCGAAATCGGCGGAGCCGTCGCGCACCGCGTCCACGGCGCCGCGGAAGGTGTCATGGCCGGTCAGCAGGACGCCTCCCTCGCGGCCCGCGTAGCGGCGCTGCGCCGTGAGGTGGCTGAACGAGCCCTCCACGCCCTGGTAGGCGACCCGCAGCGGCACGCCCTCCAGGGAGCGCACCAGCGCCTGCTGGTGGGCCACCGACATCTCCATGATGTCGCGGTAGAGCCGCTCGATCTCGTGCGCGTCGAGGCCGAGCTCGGTGGCGGCGTGGCGGATCCGGTCGATGATCTGCTCCTCGCGCCGGCGGTCGCGGAAAGGGGCGGCGCTCTCGATCTTGGCGCGCGCGACCTGCTCGACCAGATCCATGCGCCGCTTCAGCGCGGCGAGGATCTCGCGATCGACGCCTTCGATGGCTTCACGGACGGCCTGGAGGTCGGGGCGTTTCGCGTTCATGACGGCGCGATCGCGCCCATCGCGGCGGGTCCGGCCGCGCGCGCCCCGGCCCGGGGCGCCGCGGCTACGGCAGGAACCGCTCGGGGTGCGCGATCTTCTCCGGAAGGTAGGTGTCCATCACGTAGTTCAGGCCGTGCGCCGCCAGCGCCTGCTGCTCGGCGCGGACGCCCATCGAGATCAGCTTTTCCATGGCCGCGGCCCACGGCTTGTGGTGGTGGAAGAACGGGTCGTTCTTGATGGCGTCCTTGGCGCGCTTCACGTCCACTTCCTTCAGCGGATGCGTGGGCAGCTTGTAGTCGACGATGTCCTGCGGTGTGATGCCCAGGAACCGGGCCTGCGGCACGCAGAAGAACTCGTTGATGTGCGCCGCGTTGCCCGATCCCACCTTGAACGTGCGGTAGATGTTCGTGATCCCGTAGGGGTCGCCGTCCACGAAGACATAGACCGGGATCTTCTTTGCGTCGGCGAGACGGCGGATAAAGCGCCGGCAGGCGCGGGTGGGCACGCCCCCCATCGAGACCAGGATGCAGTTTGCCTTCTTGGCGTAGCCGTGCTTCACCAGGCGCTGGAACATGCCGGCGGTCTCGATGACAAGGATGAACTTGGCCTTGGTCTCGAATTCCAGGTCCTCCACCGAGATCGGAATGGAGTAGGCGCCGCTCCCGAACTTGGTGCAGTCGATGTGCAGCGCCCGGCCGGTCTCCGGATCCTTGTCCACCACGGTCAGGGCGCCCGATACGTCGCCCCCCTTTTCCTCGGGGACGAAGCCCATCTGCTCGCGATTCACCTCGAAGAGCGCCTCGACGTCGTCCATCACCGTGTCCGACTCGGTCTGCTCCAGGAAGCGCGCGTCGCCCCAGTTCTTTGACACGTAGTAGGCCTCCCGCTTGGTCGCGATGTCGTCGGTTTCGACGAGCGACTTGGAGAGCGCCATCATCCGGAGCGTCTGCGCGAAGGACTTCACCGTGTTCACGGTCAGCGTGCGCTCCTTCTTCTTCCCCCGGATCTCGAAATACCCCTCCTTCTCGAGGTAGCGCACGTTGGCGAGCGAGCGGATGGGGAACTTCAAGACCGGCTTCTTCTTCTTGAGGATCGACTCCTCGACCGCCTTGGCTTCCTTCTTGATCTTGGGGACGACCTTGTCGCTCACTGTCGGCTCCGTTCGAGGGTGTCCTTCAAGGTGTCGCACACCTTGTCGCGCTCCTTGTCCGAGATCGCGAGGATCTCCTGGAGCGCGATGCCGATGTGCGGGATGTATTTCTCGATGTACGAGCGCTTCTTCTCGGCGTCCGCCTCGCGCAGCCCGCGGCGAATGTAGATGCCCAGCTTCCGCCCGACGTCCTGCAGCGCGAGCCGGATCTCCTTGGCGATCTCCGGGTAGGACGCGACCGATTCCTTGCTCTCGGACGTGAACGGCACCCAGACCGACGCGATGTGCACGATGAGGATCATCGGCGCCGCGGGAAGCGCGCCCTTCGACTGCTGCAGCCCGTACGCCTTCCAGTTCGTCCCGACGACCGCTTTCGTGACCGCGCACGCCGACTGCTGGTAGAGGAGCGGCACGCGGTTGGCGAAGCGGAGCATCGTGATCAGCTCGTCGGCGGGGAGGCTCTCGGCGCCGTAGGCGAGCGCCGCCTCCACGAGGAAGGGGTTTCCGCGGTAGACGGACGGGGAGCGCGAGGTCGCCGCGTAGAAGCGGGCGTCGATCTGCTTCTTCAGCCCCTCGAGCAGCAGCTCCTCGCCGATCGGCGAGAGCACGTTCGAGGGCGGCGCCATCAGCTTGGTCGCCTGGATCGCGTTGTAGAGCGCCTCGGCCTGGTCGCGCGCCGCCTTGTGCGGCGAATAGCCCGCCGAGAGCCCCGCGGCGCGCGCAATCTCGTCGGCCACCGTCGGCCCGACGCGGGAGAACTCTCCGCTCAGGAAGGCTCCCAGGTTCTTCGCCTTGGTCTCGTGGAGCATCTTCAGAAGAATGCCCAGCTCCACGCCGTGCGGGTGCGGCTTGATCTCCAGCGGCGCCTTCGGCATCTCCTCGGCCACGCGCTCCAGCTCGAGCCGCTCGCCGTTGGGGGCGACGTACGTGATCCGGGCGTGCGGATTCGCCATCGCCGTCTGCTCCACGTAGCCGTCCACGGAGTGGCGGCCCTTCTTGTAGGTCGCCTCGATCTCCAGCTCGACCCGCGTGCCGTGCTGCGGCATCCACTCCACTTCGTGGTCGGCCACCACGACCGGCCGGTTCACGCGCGTGTCGATCTGGATGTCGAACTTGTGCGCCGGCTTCCCGGCGCCCGGACGCGAGATCACGGTGATCGGCTTTCCGGTCGTGAGCTGGCCGTACATGCCGGCCGCCGAGATGCCGATCCCTTGCTGTCCGCGCGACTGGCGCAGGCGGTGGAACTTGGACCCGTAGAGGAGCTGGCCGAAGATGCGCGGCACCTGCGCCTTCACGATCCCCGGACCGTTGTCCTGGACGGCGATGCGGTAGCGCGTCTCGGAGATCTCCTGGATCTCGATCAGGATGTCGGGAAGGATCCCCGCCTCCTCGCACGCGTCGAGCGCGTTGTCGACGGCTTCCTTCACGGTGGTGAGGAGCGCCTTCGCGGGGCTGTCGAATCCGAGAAGATGGCGGTTCTTGGTGAAGAACTCGCTGACCGAGATCTCGCGCTGCTTCTCGGCGAGATCGGCCGCCGTGAGGTGGATGATCTTCTTCACGCCCTTCGGCACCTTGAGCGGCGCCGGTTTCCGGGCGATCGGCGTGGACGTGGCTTTCTTCGTGTCCTTCTTCAATGCTTGCGCCATGGCCTCCCTCTCCTCCCCCCTGCCCTCAGGAACGCAAGTTCGCCGAGAATCTAACCGCGGGGCTCCCCGGGCGGCAAGGATTGAGCCGCAGGGGGTCCGACGGGGGAGGGTCGTGGGTTTAGATGCCGCGGGGCTCTCGCAGGACGAATCCCGGGAGTAACCGCAGCCGATACAGGTACTTTGGGCGGTTCCACCGCCGCAAAGCCGCCCCCCCGCCGCCTTCCGCGCGCGCCGAGGGCGCGCGCGGCATGTGGATTGCCCTTCCCACCTCCGATCGGTATCCCGAACGTCGTCCTCGACCGAAAGCGAGGTATCCCCCCGTGGCCCCCTTTCCGCATTCCACGCGCACGCTGACCTCCATCCTGGTCGAGTGCGGGATCGTCACCGACGAGCAGGTGGCGCAGGCGCTTGCGCGCCAGCGCGACACCGGACTCCTGATCGGCGAAACGCTGGTCGAGCTGGGGTTCACGACCGAGGAGAACATCGGCTGGGCCCTCTCGCGGCAGCTCGGCTTCCCGTATGCGGACGTTCACCCCTCCTCGGTGGATCCGGACATGGTGAAGCGCTTTCCCGAGGGGCTCCTCCGGCGCATTCAGGCCGTACCGCTCTTCGGGACCGAAGAGGAGATCACCTTCGCGATGGCCGATCCGACCGACGTGGATGCCGTGGCCGAGCTGAAGGGGGCCGCCGGCATCCCCGCCTCGCTCGTGATCGGAGGACCGGCGTCCATCCGGCGCGTGCTCGATTCGGTCTACGGGCCTCCCGAGTCGGGATCGCCGCACGCGGCACCGCCGCCCACCAGCCGCCGCGACATCGTCTGGGACCGCGCGGGCACGAACTTCCTGGCCTACCATCTCCACGCGGCCATTCAGGCGCGCGCCTCCGAGATCCATTTCATCCCGGCGGGCGCCGACCTGACGGTAGCGTACCGCACCGACGCGGGGCTGGTGGCGCAGACCCCCGAGCAGCCGGAGACCTCGCTCTACCTGCGCGCGCGGCTCGGCGTGCTCGGCATCGCCGACGTGGACGACGGACGTGCCTCGTCCTGGGGCGCCGCCATCGTGGAGCTGGGTCCCGACCGCATCGCGGTCTCCGCGTGCCATAGCCGGACCGACGCGGGTGTCGCCACCGTGCTTCGCCTGGCCCCGGCGCCGGCGGAGACGCCGGATCTCTCCCTTCTCGGGCTCTCTCCGCTCGGCGAGGCCGAGATCCGCGAGTTCATCGACGGCCCCGAGGGGCTCGTCGTCGTGACCGGCCCTCCGCGGGCGGGAGGCTCCCTGGTGCTCGCCTCCCTCGCCGCGCTGGCGGCACGCGCCGACCGCCGGACGCTGGTGTTCGAGCCGGCCCATCTGCTCCCCTATCCCCCCGGCACGATCCGCATCCCGGCGACCGACCCGGCGCGCTGGGAGCAGCTCGCGGTCGGATTGGGCGCCGACGTCGTCGCCCTGGACGGCGTGGTCAACGGCGAGCGGGTCGAAACTCTGTTCCACGGGGCCGCCGTGGGCCGTCTCGTCTTCGCGCGCACGGACTGGCTCGACCCCAAGGCACTCCTCGCCCATCTGACCCGGAGCCGCGCCGGCCGCGCCGCTCTGCGCGACCGCCCCTTCGCCTTGATCGCCCTCCCCGCGGCCCGCCGCGAGGGCTCCGCCGTCTGGGTGGACCCGTCGCGCGCCGAGATCCAGGCGGGAAGCCTGCAGGTCACGATCCTCTCGGATGAGAAACGGGACGCGCTCGCGAAGGACGGAGGCCGCTGATGCCGCTCGACGTGAAGACCCTGCTCCAGGCGACGGTCGAATCCGGCGCTTCGGATCTCCACATCTCCTCCGGCATGCCCCCGATGATCCGCCTGCGCGGCGAGATGGTGCGCTCGCAGTCGCCCTCGCTCTCCGACGCCGACGCGCGCGCGCTCCTCTCCCCCCTGATGAACGACGGCCAGCGGAAGCTGTTCGAGGAACGGCGCGAGATCGACTTCGCGTTCGAGATCCCGGGACTCTCGCGGTTTCGCGCCAACATCTTCGAGCAGCGGCGCGGGATCGGGGGCGTGTTCCGGGTGATCGCGACCAAGATCCGCACGCTGGACGAGCTCGGCGCGCCCAAGATCCTCCGCGACCTGGCGCTCAAGGAGCGCGGGCTGGTGCTGGTGACCGGTCCCACGGGCAGCGGCAAGTCGACGACGCTCGCCGCCATGATCGATTTCGTGAACTCGAGCCGCGCCGGGCACATCATCACGATCGAGGACCCGATCGAGTTCGTGCACGAGTCCAAGAGCTGTCTCATCAACCAGCGGGAAATCGGCGCCCATACCGATTCCTTCGCGGCCGCGCTCCGGAGCGCCCTGCGCGAGGATCCGGACATCCTCCTCGTGGGCGAGCTCCGCGACCTCGAGACGACGGCGCTCGCGATCACGGCCGCCGAGACGGGACACCTCGTCTTTGGCACGCTTCATACGAACTCCGCCGCGAAGACGATCGACCGGCTCATCGACATCTTCCCCGCGGATCGCCAGTCGCAGGTGCGGACGATGGTGAGCGAGTCGCTGGAAGGGGTGATCGCCCAGAGCCTGATCCCCACCGCCGACGGCAAAAGCCGCGTCGCCGCCCTCGAGATCCTGGTCGGGGTCCCCGCGCTCCGGAACCTGGTGCGGGAGGACAAGACGACGCAGATCCAGAGCGTCATGCAGGTCGGGGCGCAGCACGGGATGCAGACCCTGGACCAGGCGCTCAAGGATCTCGTGATCGCAGGGAAGATCACGCGCGAGGCGGCGGCCGAGCGCTCGACCAATCCGAAGCTCTTCGAGGGGCCGCACGGGGGCACGCCGGGAGCGCCCGCGGGAGCCGGAGCGGCCGCGGCGGCGTCGCGGGCCTAGGGCAGAGCCCGCGGTCGAGAGGCTGTGGTACACTCGATGGAAGAAGCTCATCCGCCACTCCAACGAACGTGTCCGCCATCGAAACCGACAAACGCACCCGCCTCGAGCGCCGGTCCCGGTCCATGCGCCTCGTCTTGTTCGACATCGACGGCACCCTGCTCCGCGAGGGGCTCGCGCCCAAGATCGCCTTCGCGCGCGCGCTCCGCGAGACCTACGCCACCACCGGACCAATCAACGATTTCAAGTTCGCGGGCATGACCGATCCGCAGTGCGTCACCGAGATCATGCGGCTCGCCGGGATCGACGACGACGTGATCCACTCCCGGCGCAAGGAATGCCTCCGCCGCTACGTCGAGCACCTCCACGTGGAGATGCCGAACCACGACGGCGCCCGGCTCTTCCCCGGCGTGCGCGAGCTGCTCGAGCGGCTGAACAAGCTGGACGACGTGATGGTGGGGCTTCTGACCGGGAACATCCTGCGCGGCGCCGAGCTCAAGCTGCGCCGCTGGAACCTGGAGCCCTATTTCCGCTTCGGCGCCTACGGCGACGACCACGAGGACCGCTCCGTGCTGGCCCAGATCGCTCTGGAGAAGGCGCGCGCGCTGACCGGGCGGGTCTTCAGCGGCGCGGACACGACGGTGGTGGGCGACACGCCGCGCGACGTCTCCTGCGCGCGCGCGATCGGAGCCCGCGCGGTCGTGGTGGCCACCGGCCAGGTCTCGCGGTCCGAGCTGGCCGAGTCGGCGCCGGACGCCATCCTCGATTCCTTCGAGAATCACGAAGCCGCGCTTCGCGCGATCTTTCCGTAGCCGCCCGTAGCCGCTCCCGGCAACTTTTCCTGGCCGACGCGCTGTCGCTCCTTCATTCTGCAGCCCAGCCTCCTTTCCGCCGATAACGCGCGCAAGGAGGAACACCGATGCCCATCACCATCGAGGCCGTTCTCTCGATCCTGATCACGGCGGTCAGCTGGCTGGCCGCGCCCGCCCAGGCCGCGCCGGCGCGCGACGCCGCCGTTCCCGCCGCGTTCATCCGCGCCGCCGGGGACCGCTTCGAGATCGTGCGCGGCGGCGTCGCGCGTCCCGTCTTCTTCCGCGGGGTGAACCTCGGGGCCGGCGCGCCGGGTCACTTCCCCGGAGAGTTCGCCTTCACCAAGGACGACTACCGGCGCTACATCCGATTCGCGCGCGATCTCCACGCCAACGCGATCCGGCTCTACGCCGTGCACCCTCCGGCGTTCTATCAGGCCCTGCGCGAGGAGAACGCCGCGCACCCCGACCGGCCCGTCTGGCTCTTCCAGGAGGTCTGGACCGAGCTGCCCGAGTCGGACGACTTCTGGGATCCCGCGTTCACCGCCGGGTTCGACGCCGACGTGCGCTCCGCCGTGGACGCGGTCCACGGCAACGCGCTGGTCGCGCCGCGGCCGGGGCACGCCTCGGGGCGCTACGACGCCGACGTCTCACCGTGGCTCGCGGGCTGGCTCCTGGGGCGCGAGTGGGAGCCCTACGCCGTGCGGGCGACCGAGCGGAGCCATCCCGAGAAGACCTCCTTCCGCGGCGCCTTCTTCGCGGTGGAGGCGGGCACGCCCATGGAGACCTGGCTCGCGCGCGCGTGCGAGACCTCGGCCTCGTACGAGGCCACGCGCTACGGCGCGGCGCACGCCGTCTCGTTCGTGAACTGGCCGACGCTCGACGTGATGCGCCACCCCACGGAGACCGAGCGGGGCGGACGGGAGGCGGAGCACGACGAGGACGCCTATTCCGTCGATCCCGTGCGCATCCGCCCCGTGAAGAACGCGGCGCTCGATCGGACGTTCCGCGGCTACTTCGCGAACTACCACGTCTATCCCTACTACCCGGACTTCATGAATCTCGACCCGGGCTACGCGGCCACGCGCGACCGCCACGGCGCCTGCTCCTACGCCGGATACCTCCGGGACCTGAAGGCGCACACGCGCGGCATCCCGCTGATGATCGGGGAGTACGGGGTGCCGACGAGCCGCGGCATCGCGCACCGGCAGCCGCAGGGGATCGACCATGGCGGCGCCTCGGAGCGCGAGCAGGGGGAGCGCGACGTGCGCATGCTCGAGGACATCGCGGACACGGGATGCGCCGGATCGCTCCTCTTTGCGCTGTTCGACGAGTGGTTCAAGGTGAACTGGCTGGTCGCAAGGATGGAAGCGCCGCGCGAGCGCGACCCGCTCTGGCACAACCTCCTCGATCCCGAGGAGAACTACGGCCTGATCGCGTTCGATCCGCCCCCCAGGATCCGCGTGGACGGCGCGACGGCGGACTGGCGGGGCGTCGCTCCGTACGCGAGCGACCCGGGCGGCGCCTGGCTCAAGGCCCTCTATGCGACGTGCGACCAGGATCGCCTCTACCTTCGCTTCGACGTCGATCCCCATGCCTCGCGTCCGCCCGCGGCGGTCGGCGCCGCGATCGACGTCCTGGATCCCGGCCGCGGGGACACGCGGCTTCCCGCGCCGCTCCGCGCGGTCTGGTCGCGGGGGGCGGAATTCCAGCTCGTGATCGAGCCCGGCGACCCGCGCCGCAATGGCGAGGGCGCGCGGGCGGAGCTGTTCGTCGACCGGAGCACCAACTGGTCGGGCTGGTCGCGCCTTCTGGATCACGGCCTCTTCGCCGGAAACCGGGCCCCGTTTCGCCCGGTGGCCAACGACGACGGCCGCTACGTCCCGCTCCTGATCGAGACCAATCGCGAGCGCGTGGCCCGGAATGGAACGGTCTCCCCGGCGCTCCACCTCGACTGGGGGCGCCTCTCCTACGGCGCCGAGCGCACGCCCGCCGGCGCCGCGCCCGGGGATTCGAGCGTGGCCTACGACCCGCACACCGAGTGGTGCATGGACCGCGCGCGCGGCGTCATCGAGGTCGCGATCCCGTGGGGACTCCTCAACGTCTCCGACCCCTCGAGCCGCTCGGTCCTGGACGACGACCCGGCCACCCGCCAGACCGAGGTCTCGCCCACGGCCGGGATCGGGTTTCTCGCCTGGGGCACCTCCGCCCGTGGATTCGAGGCCGATTCCCTGGGTCCCTCGCGGACGGGCGTCCGCGCCGCCAACCGCATGGAATGCCAGTACCTGGGACCCCCGGGCACCACCCAGACCGCCGCCGGCGAGGAGGTCCGGGTCGCGACGCCCCCCCGCGTATCTCTACTTTGGAACGGCTGGGAGCAGCCGATAACGCGGGAAAGGGCCAAGGAATCGTCGGCCCTCGTGCGTCAAGCCTTCGAGGGAATGGAGTCCCGTGAGTCGGAAGCCAACCGGAATCAGGACGCGCTCCGCTAGACCGCGCATGGCCGCGGCGACGGCGGCATTCCTGGCCGCGTCCGCGCTCGCCGCTCTGTTCGCCTCGCCGTCCGTTCCGGCCGCGCGCGCCGATCCCGACCCCGATGCACTCTCCGCCGCCAAGACGCTGGAGCGCCGCGCGGCGGAGGATTCGTCCGATGCCGAGTCGGCGCTCGCCGAGGCCCGCCGCCTGGCCGACGCGAAGAAGTTCAATGAGGCCGCGACCGTGCTGCGCGGCCGGCTCGCGGCCGATCCCCACGACGCCGACGCGCGATCGCTGCTCGCGCGCGTGCTCGCGTGGGGCCGCCATTACGACGAATCGATCGCCGAGTATCGGACGCTGCTCGCGCAGCGCCCGGACAATGCGTTCGACCGCGCCGGCTACGCGCGGGTGCTGGCCTGGTCGGGGCGCTCCGAGGCTTCGCTCCGCGAGTTCCGCCGCGCCGTTCGCGCCGACTCCACCGATCTCGAAAGCCGCGTGGGCTACGCGCGCGCTCTCTCCTGGGCCGGCGACCTTCCCGGCGCTTCCACGGAATACCGCGGCATCCTGAGCTCGAATCCGGCGTACGGCGACGCGTGGCTCGGCTATGCGACGGTCGCCCGCTGGCGGGGGGCCCCGGCTTCGTCGGACCGCTTCCTCGAGCGCGCGGCCCACGGCAGCGCCGACACCGAAGCGATGGACCAGGAGCGCGAGGCCGTGCGGGACGCGCTCGGCCCCTCGATCGGCGCCGGCGTCACCACGGCGCACGAGCGCCAGTACGTGGCCGCCGCGCCCGATTTCACGATCGAGAGCACGGGCCCCTTCGCGCAGGCGCGCGCGACCCTCGCGCACGCGGCGACGGTCACGGCGCGCGTGTCGCGCCTGGCGCAGTTCGAGCGCCGCCTGGGTCCCCCCGTCGCGGGGACGACGCTCAACTACGACGTGGACATGACCGTGCTGCGCGCCGACGCCGCGCTGACCCGGGCCTATCCGTTCCTGCTGAGCGCCGGCGTCGAGAGCCGCGCGATCGAAGCGGGAAGCCCCAACGTGATCTACCCGCTGCGCGGCGACGACCGCTTCTTCGGCTGGAACGCGCGCGCCTGGGGATTCGCGGGGCGCTGGACGCCCAGCGTTTCGATCCGCCGCGACTACGTGCCGATCAAGGACGACGCCGGACTGCCGGAGATCCAGGCGGGGCGGCAGACCGTGGCGGCAGGCGACCTGGCTTATCAGGGGAACGCGCGCGCCACCCTGAGCGCGGGCGCCGAGCACGGCTCCTATTCGGACGGGAACGACCGGAATACCCTGCACGCCGGCGTTGCCTATCGGCTGCGCCCGGCCCGTCCGGGCCTGACCGCCGACTACGGCATCTCGTTCACCGATTTCGACACGTCGTCGGCCTCCTACTTCACGCCGCTCAAGAGCACGCGCCACGCCGCGGGCCTGGCGCTCACGGGATACTCCGAGAAGGCGTCGCTCGACTGGGGGGCGCGCTACCAGTTCTCGGCGGTCCTCTCGTCCAACTTCGAGAACATCTACACGAGCACCTGGTCGGGCTGGGTGAACCTGGTCGCGGGCGGGTCGGTCCCGCTCGGCCTCGAGGGCTCCTACTCGAGGGACAACAACGCCTACGAGACCTGGTTTGTCGGGGTCTCGGGAGCCGTCCGATGGTGAGGGCGGCGAGGAGGATCGCATGATCGACTACCAGTCGCTGGTGATCACGCTGGGGCTCCTGCTCGGAATCCTGGCGCTCACCACGATGGCGGCGGTCGTGAACAAGATCCACTCGACCCGGGAGGAGGATTCCCGGAAGCGCTTCCTGGACCGCCTGCGCCAGCAGTTCCTCCTCCTGGCTTCGGACGGGGACCGGCCGGCCTCGTATCGGGAGATCGCCAACGGGCTCACCGGCCGCTGGTCGCAGCTCGCCGCCGAGGAGGTCAGCCAGCTCGAGCTCTCGCTCCGCCTCGACGTGATCCGCTCCCTCGAGGAGCAGGGCGTGATCGCCCATTACCTGCGCGAGACGAAGAGCCCCCTCAAGTGGTCGCGCGCCCATGCGCTCCGCCTCCTGGGCGAGCTCAAGGTGCCGGCGTCGGTGCCCGCGCTCCTGGCCGCGCTCGAGGACAAGGACCCCGACGTGCGCAACGTCGCCGCGCGCGCCCTCGGCAGGATGAAGCTCCAGGCCGCCGAGGAGGCGCTGGTCGGGCTCTTGGGCAAGCACGAGCAGTCGGTCTCGGCGCGCATCGCCGCGATCTGCATCGAGATGGGCGCCCGCACCGCGCCGCTCCTGATCCGCGCGCTCCGCGACGGAACGCCGAAGGCGCGCTTCTGGGCCGCCCGCATCCTGGGCGAGATCCGGGAAGGCCGCGCGGCGCGCTCCCTGGGCGACGCCCTCCTCGATCCCGAGCCGGACGTCCGCTCGGCCGCGGCATGGGCGCTGGGCGCAGTGGCCGACCGGTCCACGGCCGGGATGGTCGAGGCGGCGCTCCGCGATCCGGTCTGGTTCGTTCGCGCGCACGCCGCCGAGGCGCTGGGCAAGATCGGCGACTCCACGATGGCCGGGGCGCTGGGCCGGATGCTCGAGGACCGCTCCTGGTGGGTGCGCAAGAACGCGCTGGACGCCCTGGTGCTGCTGGGCGAGGCGGCCAAGCCGGCGCTTCACCTGGCCCTGCAATCGAACGACCGGTTCGCGCGCGACTGCGCCGCGGAGGGCCTGGCCACGCTGGGCGTGCCCGCGGTCCCGCCCCAGCGGGCCGCGACGGGAGGCTGACATGCACGCGATCGACGCTCCGACCTGGCTCTTCCCGACGCTCAACGTCGTGAGCATCGTCGTGCTCGTCTACTTCACGGCGCTCCAGCTCGTGCTCTTCACGCTGCTCATCGTCTCGTTCTTCGACATGCGCCGGCGGCTGGCCCAGAACTTCTACGCCGACTACGAGGCGGTGGCCAAGTCGCACTTCACCTTCCCGATCAGCGTGCTCGTCCCCGCCTTCAACGAGGAGACCACGGTGGTCGAAGCGGTGCGGTCCGTGCTCTCGCTCGACTATCCCCAGCACGAGGTGATCGTCATCAACGACGGCTCCTCCGATGGAACGCTGGCGCGGCTGACCCGCGAATTCGGACTCGTGCGCCGCGAGACGATCGTGCGCCGGAGCATCCCGACCGACACGGCCCTCCGGGGCATCTACCGCTCGCCGACGATCCCGAACCTGGTCGTGGTGGACTTGGAGCACGCGGGTAAGAGCGCTGCGCTGAACGCGGGCATCAACGTCTCGCGCTATCCCCTCTTCTGCACCATCGACGCCGACTCCGTATTCCAGGAGAACGCGCTGCTCCGGGTGGTGCGTCCGTTCCTGGAGGATCCCGATCGCGTGATCGCGGTGGGCGGCCAGGTCCGCGTCGCCAACGGCTGCAAAGTGGAGCGCGGCCGCGTCGTGGACCCGCACCTGCCGCAGAACATCCTGGCCGCGTTCCAGGTGGTGGAATACCTGCGCGCCTTCGTCGCGAGCCGCCTCGGGCTCTCGGCCATGAACAACCTGCTCATCCTCTCGGGCGTGTTCAGCCTGTTCCGGAAGGACGTGGTCGTGGAGGTGGGGGGCTACCGCTCCGACGTCGTGACCGAGGACATGGAGCTGGTCCTGCGGCTCCACCACGCGATGCGCGAGCAGGGGAGGCCCTATTCGGTGGTGTTCCTGCCCGATCCGATCTGCTGGACCGAGGTGCCGCAGGGGGTCCGCACGCTGGCCCGGCAGCGGGGGCGCTGGCACCGGGGGCTGCTCCACTCGCTCTGGCTCCATCGCTCGATCTTCTGGGAGAAGAAGTCGGGGTCCCTCCGCTGGCTCGGCATGCCCTACTACGTCCTGTTCGAGCTGCTCGGGCCGGTCGTGGAGGTGATCGGCTACATCGTGCTCCCGATCGCCTACTTCATGGGCTTTCTCTCCCCCCTCTATTTCTGGGCGTTCCTCTTCCTGTCGGTGACGTCCGGGGCCTTCCTGTCGATCTCGGCGGTCTTCCTGGAGGAGCTGTCGTTCGGGCTCTACCGCTCCTGGGGCGACTTCGCCCTGATGATCGCGATCGGCGTGATCGAGAATTTCACCTACCGCATCCTCACCCTCTTCTTCCGCCTGGGCGCCATGGTTGATATCCTCTTGGGACGTGGCGGCTGGGGGAAGCAGGAGCGCGCCGGCTTCGGGCGCGCGGAGGCCGCTTCCGTCAAACCCTGATCGGCGCCACGACCCATCCCTGCCGGAGGGAGCTCCTCGTTTGCGCGCCGTCTTGGGGATCGCGCTGGCCTGCCTGATGATGTCGGCGGGCCGGGCATCCGCCGCTCCACCGCTCTATCCTTCGAATCCCGCGCGCGGACGCTCCACGGCGCTCCAGGCGCCGCGGATCCCCCCGAAGCAGCCCGGGCTGGACGCGCCGTCCCAGGTCCGGACGACGGTGGGCAGCAAGTACAAGGTCCTCGTCATCCTCCTCCAGTTCACCGATCACCCCGCGGACACGCTGAACCACACGACGGCCGATTTCGCCGATCTCCTGTTCTCGAAGGGAACCCGTCCCGGCGGAAGCCTTCGCGACTACTACAACGAGGTGTCGGGGGGCGCCTTCGACGTCGACGGCGTCGTGACCCGGTGGTACACGGCCCCGCGGCCCTACACCGACTACGTCGGCACGGATGGCGGGCAGGGCCCTGGCCCCCTCAACGCGCAGGTGATGGCGCTCGACGCCATCCGTCTCGCGGAGCCCGACGTGGACTTCACCCAGTTCGACAATGACGGGCCCGACGGCATCCCGCACGACGGCGATGACGACGGCGAGGTGGACGGAATCTTCGTCGTCCATGCGGGTCCGGGCGCCGAGGAGACGGGCATCCCCACCGCGGACATCTGGTCGCACAAGTGGAACGTGCCGGGACCGCGGGGAGGAACGACCGCCGACGGCGTGGTCGTCTACGACTACACCACGGAGCCCGAGGAATGGTCCATCAACTCGCCCTGGACCACGAAGGGCGAGCTGATGACGATCGGGGTCTTCTGCCATGAATTCGGGCACGTGCTCGGACTTCCCGACCTCTACGACACGAGTGGCCTTCCCGGGGCGAACGAGGGGCTGGGCGAGTGGGATCTGATGGCCTCGGGACTCTTCAATCACCTTCCCGGCAAGACGGTGGGAAGCTGCCCCGCGCATCTCTCGGCGTGGTCCAAGGAAGCTCTCGGCTGGCTCCAGCCCACGTGGGTGACCCAGGACAGCACCGGCGTGACGATCCCCCCGGTGGAGACCTCGGGACGCGCGTTCCGTCTCTGGACCAACGGGGTCGAGGCCGGAGAGTACTTCCTCGTGGAGAACCGCCAGCCGATCGGGTTCGACGCCGCGCTCGTGAAGTCCACGATGGAGCGGGATTCGACCGCGGCGCACGGTCTCATGATCTATCACGTCGATACCGGGATCATCGGGAACAACACGGCATCCCACAAGCAGGTGGACATCGAGGAAGGAGGCGGCATCGAGGCCGCGTCGGGCTTCACCGGGGTCCAGAATCTCGACCTGGCGCGCGGATCGGCGGCCAGCGAGCCGGCGTGCGAGGGGCAGGTGATCGTGGTCGGAAACCGCGGCGATCTCTACGATCCCTGGCCCGGCGCGGGAGCGCGCGGCGCGTTCGACGCGAACAGCTGCCCCAACAGCGACTCCTACTGCGGCGGAATCTCGCAGGTGGCGATCCGGAACATCGCCGAGGCGGCAGCGCAGCCCCGGGACGTGACGGCCGACTTCTTCGTCAGCGGGACCTCGGTGCGCCGAGGGGCCGTCACGGTGGACGACTCCCCCTTCCTCGGGAACACCAACAATGGAAACGGGCTCGCCGAACCGGGTGAGACCGTCCGGATCCACATCCCTCTGCAGAACCTGGACACCACGCCGACGGGCGTCCTCACGGCGCGGGTGGCCGTCACCGAGCCCTACGCCGGACTCCTGGCCGACTCGGTCTACTACGGCGCCCTGGGCGGGGCAGCCTCGGACACCGGCTCGGTCATCTTCGCCGCCATCAACCCGACTCCCGATCCGCGCGGCTGCAACATCACCATCGCGGTCTCCGATCCCGCCGGCCTCGTCCTGGCCGACAGCGTGCAGATCCTGATCGGCCAGCGCAGCGGCCTCTGCGAGGACTTCGAGAACGGCACCGTGCACCGGTGGGTTTCCGTGCCGCTCGGCTGCGGAGGCGTCAGCGAGTGGCACCGCGAGGCGGGCGTCAACCACACCCCCGGCGGCTCCTGGGCCTGGAGACTGGGGCCGTTCGGCTTCATCGGCCACTACGCCGCGTCCCAGGACGCGCGCCTCGTGAGCCAGCCGGTCCGGCTCACGGGCACGAGCGATACCCTCTCCTTCTGGCAGCGCTACGACAGCGAGTTCGCCTTCGACGGGCTGACGGTCGAGATCTCGACCAATTCCGGGGCCACCTGGACGCCGCTCAACCCGGTGGGCGGCTACAACACCGGGGACCGCTTCAGCGGCACCCAGACCACGTTCACGCGCGTCGACGTGCCGCTCACGGGCTATTCGGGAATCGTCCAGTTCGCGTTCCGGTTCCGCTCCGAGCCCCCCAACGAGGGCCTGGGCTGGTGGATCGACGACGTGCTCGTGGGAGGCACCTCCGCTTGCGCGGCCACGGCGATCGCGATCGCGAGCTTCGACGCGGCGGCCGAGCCTCCCGGCGGCCCCGCCGCGGTCCGCCTGTCGTGGAGCGTTGCCGACCCGGCCGCAACCTCGGTGGGGATCGACCGGGAGGGCGACGATGGGCCGCGGCGGCGGATCGCCACGGTGCCCGCCTCCGACGGAGGCTACCGCGACGCCGACCTCGCCGCCGGCGCCTACCGCTACTGGATCACCGCCTCCCGCGAGGGAGAGCCCGCCGCCGAGGCGGGCCCGATCGCGGTGACGGTCGGCGAAGCGCCGCGGGTGCTCGCGCTCTCGTCCGTGCGGCCGAACCCCTTCCGCGCCGGCGCTTCGGTGGCCGTCTCCCTGGACCGGAGCGGCCCCTTTATGGTACGCGTGTTCACCGCGGACGGACGGCTCGTCCGCACGCTGGCCCGCGGAGCGGGCCGGCCCTCCGATCTTCGGCTCACCTGGGACGGAACGGACGGGCGGGGACGCCCGGCGGGAGCGGGGATCTACTTCTTCGAGCTGCGCTCCGGAAGCCGGACGCGCGTGCAAAAGGCGGTGCTCCTGCGATGAGCGGCTCCACCACGACCCGGATCGACGGCCCCCTGGTCACCCTCGAGGTGCCGGGGCCCGAGCATCTCCCGGCCATCTGGAAGGTCTACCTGGACGCCCCCGACTACTTCGAGGCGCTGACCGGCTCCTCCGATTTCGACCCGACCGACGTGGAGATGATGTACGAGGAGGCGATCGCCGACGAGAGCCGCTTCTACTTCGCGGTCCGGCGCACCGACACGAAGAGCCTGATCGGCACGATCGAGATCGAGTCGGGCTCCGACGAGCACCCGGCCGCGCTCCGGGGCCTCGTGATCGCCCAGGGAGAGCGGGGCCGGGGCTACGGCCGCGCCGCGCTGGAGATGGCGGAGCAGTTCCTGGGAGACGAGCTGGGCGTTCCTTCGATCGCGGCGGAGGTGCCGGAGGGGTACGACGACGGCGAGCGCTTCCTCGAGGCGATGGGCTACCGCCAGCGGCGGCTCAGGTCCGGCGACGTCCGTTGGGTGAAGCGCCTGTCGGAGGAATAGCCGGGGCTTCGGCCGCCCCGTTCGGGCCCTGCTTCGTCTCGATCGCGCGGTTGGTGCGCGCGATCAGGTCCTCCACGTCGAACGGCTTCGCCACCACGAAATCGACGCCGTGCCCCACCACCATCTCTTGGCTGATCGTGGCCCCCCATCCGGTCACCAGCCCCAGGACGACCGAGGGGCTCCCTTCCTGGCGCACGGTCCGCGCCAGCTCCCACCCGCTCACGTCCGCCATGCCCAGGTCGGTCAGTACCACGTCGAAGGCCCCTTCCCGGAAGCGCTCGATCCCTTCGAGGCCCGAGGAGGCGGCGGTCACGACGTGCCCGGCTGCCGCCAGCGCCTCTTCCAGGACGTGGAGCAGCTCGAGCTCGTCGTCCACGACCAGCACCCGCGCGGATCTCCGGCTGGGGTCGGCCTGCCGCGGGGACGCCGGCCGATCGAGCCGATCGGTCACCGGGAAGCGCATGCGCACCACGGTGCCGCGGCCCACCCCGGTCTCCACCTCGATCGTCCCCTGGTGGCGCGACACGATGCCGTAGACCATCGAGAGCCCCAGGCCCGTTCCGGAGAGGCCCTTCGTCGTGAAGAAGGGCTCGAACATGCGGCTCCGCACGTCCTCGTCCATGCCGATGCCGTCGTCCGCGACCTCGATCACGGCCTGTCCCCCCTCGGCGCGGCAGCGCACGTCGATGCGCCCTCCGCGCGGAAGGGCGTCCACGGCGTTGAAGATCAGGTTCGTCATCGCCTCCCGGATCTCGGCGCGCGAGCCCAGGATCGAGGGGGCGTCGGCTGCCTCGATCCGGACCTCCACCTTGACGCCTCGCCGCTCGGCGTCGTTCTTCCACTTGCCGCGCGTGATCTCGACCACTTCCTCGGCGATCTCCGCCAGCTCCAGCGACTCGTGCGCGCGATCCTCGCGCACGCGGCTGAACTGCTGGATGCGGCGCACCGCCTCGCCGCCGTCCATGGCGGCCTGCCGGATCACGTTGAGCCCGGAGACGAGCGCCGGATCGCCGGTTCGAGACAGGAGGAGCTGCGTCCGGCCGAGGATGATGCCGAGGTTGTTGTTGAAGTCGTGCGCCACGCCGGCCGCCAGCTCGCCCAGGGCGCGCAGCTTCTCGCCCCGCACCAGCCGGTCTTGAAGGTCCCGGAGCGCGGAGACGTCGGAGACCAGGACCATCGCCGCCGGACGATTCTGGAAGACGAGCGGAGCCGTCTGCACCTCGACCGGAATCCGCCGGCCGACCGGCTGGACGATCTCGGTCGTCCGCTGCGTGGCCGCGGCGTTCGTGCCTTCGAGGGCTTCGCGCAGCGGCTCCTGCGCCTCGCCGTCGAAGAGGACGAGCGGGTCGAACCCCGGATGGAGCAGCTCCGACTCGAGCCGGTCCGCCATCTGGGCGATGGCGCGGTTCGCGAAGACCGCCTTCCCCCTCTGCACGATGAGGAGCCCTTGCGGGCTCGACTCGACCAGCACGCGGTACTTGGCCTCGGACTCCGCGAGCGCGTGGGTCCGCGCCTCGACGGCGACCTCCAGCGACTGGTTCAGGCGCGCAAGATTCTCGCGGCTCGCGAGCACCTCCGCCTGCTGGCGCTGCACCTCGTCCGACATCCGGTCGAAGTGCCAGGCCAGGGTCTCCAGCTCGTCGCCCGTCTGGAGGTTCACGCGCTGGGAGTAGTCCCCCTTCGCCACCGCGCGCGTCGCCGAGACGAGGCGGTCGATCGGTCGGGTGATGCTCCGGGCGGCGGCGCGCGCCGCGAAGAGGCAAAGGATGGCCGCGAGGATGCCCGCCACCACGAGGTGCTGCCCGAGCGCGGCGATCTCCTGATCCATGCTCTCGAGCGAGACCCCGACGCGCACCGTGCCCCACTTGACCCGGTAGCCGTCCACGTAGACGGGAAGCAGGATCTCCAGCACGCGTGGGCGGCCCGGGGCCGCGGGCGGGATGAACTTCCACTGCTCCTCCCGCACGGCGTGCGCCGCGTAGTCGTCGGCATCGCGCGGCGGCTGCCCGAACGAGTTCCGCACGCGGCTGTCGGCGGCGATCTGCCCCTCCTTGTCGTAGATCACGACGTAGGCGATCTCGCCCCCCGCCTGCGACCGGCGAGCGGCCTGGTTCAGGGCGATGTAGTTGTAGGAGAGGAGTGAGGGGGTGGAGAGCCACGCGATGCTCCGGGCCACGGCGAATCCGCGCTTCCGGGTCTCTCGGAGGAGCGAGTCGCTCTCGCTTCGCACGAAGAAGGTGACCGCCGCCGCCACCAGGCCGACCACGATGATGCCGAACGTGAGGAAGATGCGCGCGTGAAGCCCGGCGCGCGGCCGGCGCGGGGCCCCCGCGGGCTCCGTCTCGTCGATCGGGGTCATCGAGCGGCGCTGCGTGGGTCGATGGAGGCGTCGGGCCCGGTGAACCGGAGCTTCTCCATCTGGATCGTCGAGATCCCGAGCGGGTTCATCTCCAGCCCGAGAACGTCGTCGCGGATCCCGATGAAGCTGGCGGTGTGGTAGAGCGGGATGAAGGGCGCCTCGCGCACGATCGCTTCCTCGGCGCGGCGATAGGCGGCCGTGCGACCGTCCGGGTCGGCGGAGTTGCGTGCGACGTCCAGCAGCGAGTCCACGCCGCGGCTCCGGAAGCCGAAGTAGTTGGTCGAGGAGGTGGAGTAGCCGAGGGCGCGGAGGAACGTGTCCGGGTCGGGAATGTCGGCGACCCACGAGAGCGCGAAGAGCGCGGCCTTCCGGCCCGTGATCAGGCTGTCGAGGACGCCCCAGGGCTCGTAGCGCAGCCCCACCCGGATCCCGGCCTCGGCGAGTGAGCGCACCATGATCGTGTCGGCGAGGCGGCCGCTCACCGAGCTGTTCGATTTCCAGAGCGTGAGCGGCGGGAGGGGGTGCGCGGGACCGTAGCCGGCGGCGGCGAGGAGGGCGCGGGCCGTGACGAGGTCGCGCATGTAGGCTTTCTGGGACGGACCGTAGCCGGGCAGCCCCGGCGGCAGGATTCCGGTCGCGAGCGATTTCCCCTCGGGGCTCGAGCTCAGCATCGCCTGCCGGTCCATCGCGAGCGCGATGGCGCGGCGCACGCGCGCGTCGTCGAGCGGCTTGATCCGCGTGTTCATGCCGACGAAGGCGAGGCTCAGGTCGTTCCACTTGAGGACCGCGATCCCGGGTCGCGCGCGGAACTCCTCGATGCGGGAGAGCGGGAGCTGGCTCAGGGTGGCCTGCCCGTCGAGGAGCGCGTCGGCGCCCTGGGCCGTCACGTCGCCCGGCGGCGCGAAGAAGACGAGCGTATCGATCCCCGGCGGCCCCATGAAGTAGCCCGGATCGGCCGCGAGCACGATCTGGTGCGCGTCGCGCCGCACGAACCGGAAGGGCCCCGTTCCGACCGGATGGCGTTCCAGCGCCGCCCGTCCCTCGCCGGCGATCTCCCGCGGGACGGCCGCGGTCTGGTCGAGGGCGAGCGCGGTGAGGAGCGCGCTGTAGGGCCGCGTCAGCGTGATCTCCAGCCGGCTCCGGTCGAGCGCGCGGATGCCGCGGATCCGGGTCGCCTTGCCGCGGGTGAACTCGGCGACCCCCGCGATCGCGTCGAGGTAGTTCGCGGCGAGCCCTTCCGACCGGAACGGCTCGCGGAAGACGCGGGTCAGCGAGTATTCGAAATCCTGGGCCGTCACCTCGCGCCCGTTGTGGAAGCGCACGCCGGGGCGGATGTGGAAGACGTAGCGCAGGCCGTCGCGGGAGATGGTCCAGCTCTCGGCGATCTGGGGCGTCGGCTCGAGATCGGAGGTGAGCCCCACGAGGGGGCTGTAGATCTGGGCGACGATGCTGGAGGAGTAGGAGTCGGAGGCGAGCGCCGGATCGAGGGTGCTCGGGTCCTCCTGGTAGAAGCGGAAGGTCGTGGCGGCGTGGGCAGCGGGCGGATGCTTGGCCGTTTCCGAGCGTTCCTTCCCCTTCCGGCGCTGATGCTCCACGAGCGCCGGAACCGCCAGCGCGGCCAGAACAGCGAGGAATACGGCCCCCGTCAGGAGCTGGGCGCCGGATGGACGGATCCGGGGAGTCATGTGGTTATCTATCGGTGCGATGACGCGGGTTCTTGAGACTGGCCGCCGACGGGGCGGGAAAAGCAGGCCGGCAGGGCTACCCGGCTAAGTAGCTATCTGGAAATCGGTTCCATGGAGTCGCCGTTACTCCTCGGGACCCCCTCCGGGCCCGGACCGGGCGCGTTTCGTCTCGCTTCGGCGCCGCTTCGCCTGAAGGCGCGCCTCGACGGCCCCGCGCGTCGCGGTCGTCCGCCTCCGCCGCTTCCGCGGCACCAGCGCGGCGCCCACCATCGCGCGCAGCCTCTCGATCGCCGCTTTCCGGTTTCCGCGCTGCGTCCGCTCGGTCCGGCTCACGACCCGCACCGTGCCGTCCTCGTGCAGGCGCCGGCCGAGCGCGGCCCGGAGCCGCTCCTTCTGCTCCGCGCTGAGCGCGCCGGAGGCCTCGACGTTCCAGAGCGCCTCGACGCGCGTCTCCACCTTGTTCACGTTCTGGCCGCCCGGACCGCCCGAGCGCGACGTCCGGAAGACGATCTCGGCCAGCGGGGGGATGCCGGTCACGACAGCAGCGCCGGGAGCTCCCGCTGGATCGGCTCGGCGGTCACCACCGCTTCCCCCCGGTCGAGCAGCAGGTTCACCTCGGTGCGCACGCCGAAATCCTCGAAGTAGACCCCCGGTTCCACCGAGACGAGCGTCCCCTCGAGGAGGCGGCGCTCGTCGCGCGTCTCGAAGTTGTCCAGGTGCACGCCGTTTCCGTGAACCTCGCGTCCGATGGAATGCCCCGTCCGGTGCAGGAACCGGGCACCCAGGCCGCGCGCCTCGATCACCGCCCGCGCCGCGTCGTCCACGTCGGCGCCGCGCACCGGCGTCTTCGACGCGAGCGCCTCGCGCACGCGCGCGATGGCCGCGTCCCGCGCGTCGCGCACGGCGAGGAACGCGGCGCGGTGGCGCTCCGGGGGCGAGGGCCCGAGCCAGGCGACCTGCGTGTAGTCGGCATAGACCGCGCGCGGCCCCTTCGCCTTGGCCCAGAGATCGATCAGCAGGAAGTCCCCGGCGCGGATCGGCTGGTCGGTGGCCGGCGACGTGGCGAAGTGGGGATCGCCCGAGTGCGCGTTCACCGCGACCGCCGGGGGGTCGCCGAAGACCAGGTCGTGCTCGGCCAGCCGCTCGATCAGGAATCGCTGGAGCGAGACCTCCGTGAGCGCCGTTCCCGCGCCCTCTTTGGCGCGGGCCGCGTCGCGCGCGCGCGCGAACGCCGCGGCCAGGATCCCGCTGAGGAGATCTCCCGTGCGGCGGTGGTCCCGGCGCGCGTCGGGATCCAGCACGCCGTCGAAGCGCTGCGCGAGATCGGCCGAGGAGACGACCTGCGCCCCGGCGGCGCGCACCTGCTCCAGCGTCCCTCCGTCCACGCGCGAAACGTAGGGCAGCCGAGCCGACGGGGAGTACTCCATGGCGAGCGCGGGAGCGTAGCCCCCGCTCGAGCCGTGCTGGCGCACCGCGTCCTGGACCAGGCCGGCCAGGCCGCGGTCCAGCTCCTGCCAGGTGAGATAGACCACGGCGCTCCCGGGCAGGTGGTCCAGGGCCCGCGGCTCGATCCGGTGCACCAGCTTCCGCGGCTCGCCGCGCGCCGGAACCAGGTAGAACCAGCGTCGCGTGGTCTTCGCCGCGTTGGGCGCCGACTCCATCCCGAGCACCGCGCGGGCGATCGGGTTCGTCCCGTGGAAATCGAAGAGGAGCCACCCCGCGAGGCCGTCCTCGCGAAGCGCCTCCTGGATCCGGTCGACGAGCGCCGCCGCGCCGGAGCCGGGCAGCGCGCTCATTCCGGCTCCGCCGCCGCGCTGCCGTTTTCGTGGGCGGCTTCCCCGCGCAGGCGGCGCAGGGTCTCCTCGCGAAGCTCCGCGATCCCCTCGCGCTTCGCGGCCGACACGAGCACGGCGCCGGGATAGCGCGCCCGCAGCCCGTAGCGTTCCTCCTCGGGAATCGCGTCGATCTTGTTGAACACCAAAAGCCGCGGCCGGGAGAGCGCGCCCAGGGACTCCAGGACGGCCTCCACGGCTTCGATGTGCCCGTCGGGGTCGGGCTCCGCCGCGTCCACCACGTGCATCAGGAGGTCGGCCTCGACCACTTCCTCGAGGGTCGCGCGGAACGAGGCGATCAGATGCGGCGGGAGCTTCCGGATGAACCCCACCGTGTCGGTGAGCAGCGCCCGCTGCTTCCGGGCGCCCGGGCCCTCGGCCGCGAAGGCGCGCGTCGTGGGATCGAGCGTGGCGAACAGCTGATCCTCGACGTAGACCGAGGCGCGCGTGAGGGCGTTGAAGAGGGTCGACTTGCCGGCGTTGGTGTAGCCGACGAGCGATACCTTGAAGCAGTCGCGGCGCCCCTTCCGCTGCACGCGGCGCTCGCGCACCACGCCCTGGAGCTCGCGCTTCAGCTTGGCGATCCGCTCGCGGATGCGGCGGCGGTCCACCTCGAGCTGCGTCTCCCCCGGCCCCCGGGTGCCGATCCCACCGCCGAGACGCGACAGGTGCTCCCACATGCGGGTGAGCCGCGGCAGGAGATATTCCAGCTGCGCCAGCTCGACCTGGAGCCGCGCCTCCCGCGTGCGGGCGCGCCGGGCGAAGATGTCGAGGATGAGGCCGCTCCGGTCGACGACCTTGAGCTCGAGGTCCTGCTCGAGATTCCGGGCCTGGGCCGGGGAGAGGTCGTCGTCGAGGAGGAGGAGCGAGGAGCGGGTCTCCCCCGCGATCTCCCGCACCTCGTCGATCTTCCCCTTGCTGAGGAAGGTGGCGGCCCGCACGGGGCCGCGCCGCTGGAGCACTTCGCCCGCGACGCTCGCGCCCGCCGTCTCCGCGAGGAGCCGGAGCTCCGTCAGCTCTTCACCGGGCGGGGCACCCCGTCCCGAGCGCCCCGCGAGCACCGCGCGCTCGTGGCGCGCCGCGGCGCGGGAGGCGTATTTCGGGGCCATGCTCACGGGCTACGCGGGCGCGACCTCCAGCTCGTAGGGAATGTTCGTGAGGTTCTCGACCGAGCCGTCGGGCTTCACCCAGGCCACGTCCTCGATCCGGATGCCCAGGCCGCGCGAGGGATAGTAGAGGCCCGGCTCGACGGTGAAGAGGCTCCCCGCCTCGATCCGGTCCCTGTTCGCGGCGTTCCCGCTCAGGTTGGGCCGCTCGTGGATCTCGAGCCCGATGCCGTGTCCCAGTCCGTGCACGTATCCCTCTTCCAGCCGCTCGTCCTGGCGGATCGTCTTGTGCCCGCGCGCCTCGAACAGGTCGCAGACCTGCTCCTGGTAGGTGCGCCCGGGGCTCCCCTCGTGGATCGTCTCCATCGTGCGGTCCACCGCTTCGCGCACCAGCGCGTGCAGGTCGCGGAGCTCGGAAGGCGCCCTGCCGACGCAGATCGTCCGCGTCACGTCGAAATAGTACCCTCCGCCGCTCTGCACCGGGAAGAGGTCGATGACGATCGGCTTCCCCTCCTCGAGCACGTCGGCGTCGTTGCCGGAGTTGTGCGGCACGCCCGCGTCCCGTCCCATGGCGATGATGTTGCCGTGCGGCTCCTCGAGGCCCGCCTCGAAGAAGACGCGGCGCACCTCGGCGCGAAGCCGCCCGATCGTGACCCATCCCTGCGCGTCCTTGAGCTTCGCGCCCTCGAGGCGCCCGCCGGCGATGACCTGGCGCACGCGCGCGAAGGCCCGCTCGCACACGCGTCCCACGGCGCGCACCGCCTCGACCTCGTCCGCGTCCTTGGTGAGCCGCGCCTTGAGGAAGAGTCCGGGATCGGTGTCCTCGGCCAGGGTGATCCCCGGCATCAGCTCGCGAAGACGGTTCAGCACGTGATAGCCGCGCCCGACGTCCATGATGCCGCCGATCAGCACAGGGCCGTTCGTCACGCCGGCCCGGTCGAGTACGCGCTCGATCAGGCGCGCGTAGGCGCGCAGCGAGGAGGATTCCTCGGCGAGGATCTTCGAGTAGGCGAAGTCGCCGTACTCGGCGCGCTCGAAGCCGGTTTCGACGGCGGCGTCGCGCTCCATCCCGCCGTGCAGCAAAAACGGCGTCGCCCCCGCGCGGCAGACGATGATGCCGGTCGTCATGTGCGCCGCGGGCGGGCCCGCGACGTAGCGGAACGTGGGATTGGGGAACTCGCCCTTCAGGACGACCGCGGCCGCCAGGCCGCGCTCGCGCAGCAAGAGATCGATGTCGCGCTTCACGGTGGTTCTCCCGTGCGCGCCGTCACGCGGCGGTGCGGCGGCGGTCTAGGTGCGGAACAGCACGCTCTCGTTGGAGAAGAGCCGCACGGCGACGACCAGCATGAGCGCCGCGAGCGCGCAGCTCGTTCCGATGGCCGTGACCGCGTGCAGCGAGTTCACGGTGTCGGTGAGGATTTCGCGCTGCAGGAGCGCGGTGTTCAGGACCGGGATGAAGAAGCGGGAGGGCGCCGGAGTCTGCTGCCCGAAGCTTCCCAGTCCCAGGAAGATGGTCGCCATGTAGAAGTACGAGGCATAGGCCTGCCCCTCGCGCATCCCCCGGGCGAAGCAGCCGATCGCGACGAGCGTCGCCGAGATGAACACCGCGGCGGGGATCATCGTGAGGAGGAGGAGCACCGCCTTGTCGGGCCCGACCAGGAACTGCATCGACTGGCGCTGCGCGCCCGGGATGAGCGGCGCGATCACGTTGAAGGTCAGGAAGAGCCCGGTGATCCCCGTGAGAGCCCCGGTCAGGGACGCCGTGAGCACCGCCATCGTCTTTCCCAGCACCAGCTCGGTCCGCGTCGCCGCGGTCGCGAGGATGGTCTCGAGGGTGCTCCGCTCCTTTTCGCCGGTCGTCGCGTCCACGGCCATGTGCATCGAGCCGGCCGCGACCAGGAAGACCAGGAGATACGGGATCAGGAGCGCGGCGAAGAAGCGCCCCATCTCGTCCTTGGAGGAGACGTCGCGCTTCTCCACCGTGAAGGCCGGCGGCGCCTGCGCGTTCGCGCCGAGCGACCGCGCCCAGTCCACCGTGAGCGCGCGGCGCACCTGGTCCAGCACCGGCTCGAGCCGCTCCGCCGCCTGCGACGAGCGGTTCTCCGACTCCTTGTAGACGAGCTGGACCTTGGCGCTGTCGCCGGCGGCGACGCGCGCCGCGATCCCCTCCGGAACCTCGAGCACGGCGTCCACCTTCGCGCTCTCCAGACGCGCGGGGACCGCCGGGAGCGAGACGGCCTCCACGCCCGGCACGGCGCGAAGGGAATCGGCCAGCCCGGGGATCTGCGCCTCGCCCACCATGCCGATGCGGAGCGCGAGCGCCCGCGCGTCCTCGGCGTTCTTGTTCTGGATCCAGGACATGAAGCCCATCATCGCGGGATAGAGGATGAAGGGGAACACGAAGATGGCGAAGAGCGAACGCCCGTCGCGCAGCGCGTCGATGATCTCCTTGCGATAGACGGCGAGAGTCTTGGAGGTCACCGCCGGCTCTCCGCGGCGGCGGTCGCTCCGACCACGTCCACGAACACGTCCTCGAGCGACCGGCTGGAGGAACGGCTCCGCACGGTCTCGAGCGGCCCGTCGGTCAGGAGACGCCCCTCCTCGATGATCCCGATCTCGTCGCAGATCCGCTCCGCCTCCGTCATGATGTGCGTCGAGAAGATCACCGTCCGCCCCTTCCCCTTGAGGTCCTGGATCAGGCGCAGCACGTTCCTCGCGCCGATCACGTCGAGGCCCGCCGTGGGCTCGTCGAAGATCAGCACCTCGGGGTCGTGGAACACGACGCGCGCGATCGAGACCCGCTGCTTCATGCCGGTGGACATGCGCCCGATGCGCACGTCGAGGAGATCGGAGAGCCCGAACGGCTCCGTCAGCTCGGTCATGCGGGAGGCGATCGCGCTCTTCGGCATGCCGGCAAGCGCGCCGAAGTACTGGAGCAGCTCCTTCCCGGTCAGGCGGTCGTAGAGCTTGGTGTCGCCGGAGAGATAGCCGATCCTGCGCCGCACCTCCGCGGGCTTCTGCACGATGTCGTAGCCCGCCACGGTGGCGGTGCCGCTCGTCGGAACCAGGATCGTCGCGAGCATGCGCAGCGTGGTGGTCTTGCCGGCGCCGTTTCGTCCGAGGAGGCCGAAGACCTGTCCGGGGCGGGCCGTGAACGAAACGCCGCGCACGGCGGGGATGTCACCCTTCTTCCGATCGTGGAACGTTTTCGAGAGCTCGGTGACCTGGATCAAGGATTCTCCCGGTGGCGTGGGGGACGGCCGCGGGCGCGGCCGGTGGCGGGCGAGTCTAGGGGAGCCGTCGCCGCGGTGTCAACGCGCGCCGGAATCCCGGCTTGAAGCTTGGCGTCTAAAGGGTTACGATCGGGCACCGACGCGAAGGGTTCCCGTAACCACAACGTAATCAAGCACTTCGAAGGAGCCGGACTGAATGGCCGACACCATCACGCAGGTTACCGACAGCACATTCGACGCCGAAGTGCTGAAATCCAACATCCCGGTCCTGGTCGATTTCTGGGCCGAATGGTGCGGCCCCTGCCGCATGGTGGCTCCGGTCGTCGAGGAAGTCGCCCGGCAGTATCAGGGCAAGGTGAAGGTCGCGAAGGTGGACGTGGACCAGAATCAGCGCATCGCGGTCCAGTTCCAGATCCGCAGCATCCCCAGCCTCTACATCTTCAAGGACGGAAAAGTCGCGGGCGCGATCGTGGGCGCCGTGCCGAAGCAGCAGATCACGTCGGCGCTGGACAAGGTTCTCGTCTAGGGGACCCGTCCGGGCCGCCGCGCCACGGAGGGCGCGCGGCCGCGCCGGCGTTCACACCGCCGATTCCCTGCAGATCGGCCGGCACGCGCAGCGCCGGCACGCATACTCGCTCGGGCGCGCCTGGAATGCTCCCGCGCGGATCGAGCCCGAGACGGCGGCGATCTTCTCCCGCGTCTTCTCGATCCGCGCCTCCGTCATCGTCGCCGCGCCCGACGTTCCGGCCGTGACGAACCGAAGCTCCACGCGATCGGGCATCCGCCCGGTCATCTCCCGCCAGGCCAGGGCGTACACCGAAAGCTGGAGATCCTCTTTCGCGCGCTGATCGGCCCGCTCCTCGTCGTCCATCTCCGCCGTCTTGTAGTCCACGAGCACCGTTCCTTCCGCCCCCTCGTCCACCCGATCGATCCGCCCGGTCAGCAGGACGTCGCCGAGGCCGAGCCGGAACGGCCGCTCCACCGCGGCCGGCATCGGCCCCGCCTCGATCTCCCGCTCATGAAAGGCCCGCAACGCCAGGACTCCCTGCTGGAAGCGCGCCGCCTCGTGCTCGGGGGAGAGGTGCCCGGCGCTCCGCCACGAGGCGCGGAACATCTCGAGCGTCTCCTCCAGCGCGGGGGGCGCGCCCGCCATGCGGCGCGCGAGCGCGAACGCCGCGGCGCGATGGACCGCCTGGCCGAAGTTCACGCGCGGATCGGGCGGCAGGATGGCGCCGACGCCGAGCACGTGGAGGAAGCGGTAGCGGAGCGGGCAGGCCGCGTAGTCGTCGAGCCGGCGGAAGGAGAGCGCAAGCGGCGCGCCGGCGGGCTCGGGCGGCGCTTCCGGCGCCGCCCCGCGCTCGCGGTGCTCCTCCAGCATCTCGACGGCGCGGCGGCGCGTCCGGGCCGGGACCGGCTTTCCCAGGTCGAACGCTTCCGAGAGGAAGAGGCTCCGCGTCCGCTCGGATTGCGTTCCATAGTCGCGGGCGTAGGTGGCGACCAGCTCTTCCCGCGCGCGGGTGAACGCGACGTAGCAGAGGCGCCGCTCCTCCTCGCGATGCTGCGCGGCGCGGCCGAGCTCGGCGCGCTCCGCGGCGCGCGATTCCTCCCCTTCGGCGGGCAGCTCCGGCGAGCGGCTCCGGTACTTCGTCGGAAACCGATCGGTCGCGGCCTGCACCAGGAACACGAC
The DNA here is from genome assembly GCA_035631035.1 of Candidatus Binatia bacterium. Classification (NCBI taxonomy): domain Bacteria; phylum Candidatus Binatota; class Binatia (SeqCode); species Binatia bacterium. The sequence continues at coordinate 37,799 of DASQJL010000114.1, forward strand.
CGGAAACTCCAGCCCCTTCGCCTTGTGGATGGTCAGCACCTGGACCACGTTCGAAGCCGCGTCCAGGTCGGCCACCGCGGGATCTTCGCCGTACTGCTGGATCGCCTCGAGGTGGCGGAGGAAGAGCGCGACGCGATCGGCCAGCGCGACCTTCTCGAAGGACCGGATGATGTGGAAGAACTTCACCAGATTGCGGGCCCTCCCCTCGTCCTCGTACGAGGGGGACGCCATGAGGTCCCGCAAAATCCCCCTCCGTTCGAGATAGCGGTAGAGCACCTCGCCGGTGCGGCGCCCCTTCGCGTACGACTCCAGGTCGTCCAGGTCGCGGAGGAGCTCGTCGATCCGGGCGACTCCGGCCTCGGACAGATCGGCCACGCCGCCGCGCGTCGCGCTCCGGAAGAGTCCGCGCAGGGTTCCGGGCGTGTCCCGGAGCCGGTGCATCAGCCGCCCCAGGTCCTCGTCGGGCACGCCGTATCCCTCCGACGCGAGGAGATAGAGGTGCTCGGGGCGCGAGTCCTGGTAGAGGGACTGGAGGAGCGCCACGAGCTGCTTCACCTCGGGGCGCTGGAAGAGGCCGCGGCTGCCGGAGAACCAGTAGCTGATCCCGCGCTCGTCCAGAGCGCGCAGGAACGGCTCGGCGTGCTCGTTCGTGCGGACGAGGATGGCGTAGTCGCGCCAGCTTCGCCGCCCGTCGGCCACGCCGCGCTCGATGGCGTCGGCCACCCACCGCGCCTCCTCCGACTCGGTCGCGAACTCGCGGCACTGCGGTGCCATGCCGCGGCTGTGCGCGGTCAGCTCCTTCGCGATGCCGTAGCGCACCTCCAGCCGCTCCCGGTTCATGAGGATCAGCCGGCGGGCGACCGTCAGGATCTCGCTCGTGCTCCGGTAGTTGTTCCGGAGCACGATCTCGCGCGTGTCGGGATAATGCTGGCGGAACTCGAGGATGTTCTTCAGATGGGCGCCGCGGAAGCGGTAGATGCTCTGATCGTCGTCCCCCACGACCACGAGATTTCGGTGCCGCTCGACCAGCCGGCGCACGATCTTGAACTGCACCGGGTTCGTGTCCTGGAACTCGTCGACGAGCACGTACCGGAAGCGCTCCTGGAACCGCCGCAGCACCGCCGGGCTCTCCTCGAAGAGCCGGTGCGTCAGCGCGAGGAGGTCTCCGAAGTCGAGGAAGCCGGCTTCCCAGAGCATCCGGTTGTAGGCGTCGTACGCGAGCGCCAGCTCGAGGTCCCGCTCGGCCTGGTCGCGCACGGCGGGGTCGGGGTCGCCGAGCCGCGCCTCGGCGCGGACGCGAAGCTCCTCGGCGCTCCAGGGCTCGTCCTTGGCGCGGCTGAAGTAGTCGGCGAGCGCGTGGAGGTAGCGCGTGGGGTCGGAGAGCGGCGCGTAGCGGCGAAGCGGAAGCTTCTCGATCCGCTCCGCCAGGAACAGCGCCTGCGCGGTCTTGTCGAGCACCGTCGAGCCGGGCGCGATGCCGATCTCCAGGCCGTGCCCCGCGAGCACCTCCTCCCCGAACGCGTGGAAGGTGGCCACGCGCACGTCCGAATAGCCGTAGGGGACCAGCAGGTCCACCCGTTCCTGCATCTCGGCCGCCGCCTTGTCGTTGAACGTCAGGGCCAGGATCTCGGAGGGGCGCGCGCGGCCGGTGGTAACGAGGTGGGCGATCCGGCGCGCGATGACGGTGGTCTTGCCGGTGCCCGCCCCGGCCACGACGAGGAGCGGGCCGTCGCAGTGCTCGACGGCGGCGCGCTGATCGTCGTCCAGCGCGACCGGCGCTTCGCCGGGCGCGGGGCCGTCTTCCGGCGGAGCGGCCGGGGTCGGAATTGGAGTCGGGGTCATGGAGATCGGGGTGCCTCGAACGGGAGCGCGTGAACCCCGATTCTATCGCGGGAAGCGCCCGGACGCGAGGCGGACGAGCGGCTCGAAATCCGGAGCTTGGGGGCCCGGGGGCATGGGCGTACAATCCGCCCCCATGGCCACGGACGCTCCGGCCTCCGCGCCGTCTCTCCCGCCGATGGGAGCCTATCTGCGCTCCCTCTTCGCCCTGGGGCGCCGCTCGATTCCGCCCGCCCTTCCGGCCCTGGTCTTTCTCTGGTTCTACCATTTCGGCACGGCGCTCTACCTGGAGCTGGCCGGCGGGGGAACCTCGCCGCTCGGCTATCGCGACAACGACGCCCTGATGATCCACGCGCTGATGAAGGTCTCGGCCTACCTGCCGCTGCTCGCCCTGGTCTATACGCCCTTCCTTCCCCTTCAAGACGCGCTCCTCCACGGCGAGCGGCGCAGCTTCGTCAGCGCGATCCGGCACGTCCTGGAGCGGATGGTGCCTTTCGTGCTTTCGGTCATCCTCCAGATCCTGGTCGTCGCGGGGCCGATCGTCCTGATCGCGGGCATCCTCGTGGCGGCGATCGCGCCCTTCCCCGACCTGCCCAAGGAGATCGTCGCCGTGATCGCGGTGGCCGCGGTCATCCCGCTCCTGATCTGGCTCATGCTCTCCGGATTCTTCCTGATCTTCGCGATCCCCGGCGTGGTGCTGTCCGGTCTCGGCGCCACACGCTCCGTCTCCGCGAGCGCGCGGCTCGTGGGCTCGCATTTCGGCGGGCTGCTCGTCCGCCTCATCGTGTTCTTCGTGATCCTCTTCCTGATCGTGCTCGTCGCCACCATCCCCGCGATGCTCCTCGGGACCATCGCCGCGTGGGCGACGCACGCGGACCGGGTGTTCCGCATCCTGAGCATCCTGTGGACCAGCCTGGTGAGCGCGCTCACCTTCCCGTTCTGGGTGGCCGCGGTCCTCGTGCTCTACCGCGCGCTCGTCCCCGCGGGAGCCGTCGAAGGGGTGCCGGAGGCGGTGATCGACGCCGCGCCGGGTCCGCTCCGCCCCCAGGGCGAGCACCCCACCCCCTTCTCCTTCGAATAGCCCGGTGACCCGAAGCCGCGGCGCCGAGGGCCCCGCCATCGTCTACACCGGCCGCTACTACGCCGACATCGGCGTCCACGTCTTCCCGATGCGCAAATTCGAGCTGATCCGGGACGAGCTGGTGCGGCGGGGCGTGGTGCGGGAGGAGGAGATCCTCGAGCCCGAGCCGGCCACCCTGGAACAGGTGCAGCGGGTCCACGACCGCGAGTACATCGACAAGCTGCTGCACGGCCGCCTCTCGGTCCTGGAGGAGGCGATCCTCGAGCTTCCCTACTCCGAAGCGCTCGTCGAGGCGTCGTTTCTCTGCGCGGGCGGGAGCATTCTCGCCGCCCGCGAGGCGCTGGCGCGCGGCGCCGCGGCCAACCTGGGCGGCGGCTTCCACCACGCCTTTCCCGACCATGGCGAGGGCTTCTGCGTCTTCCACGACGTGGCGATCGCGATCCGCGAGCTGCAGGCGAAGCGGTTGATCCGCCGCGCCGCGGTGATCGACGTGGACGTGCACCAGGGGAACGGCACCGCGGCGATCTTCCGCGACGACCCCTCCGTGTTCACCTTCTCGGTGCACGAAGAGGAGAACTACCCCGCGATCAAGCCGCCCAGCGATCAGGACGTGGGCCTGGAGACCGGCGCGGGCGGGGCGAGCTATCTCGCCGTGCTCGAGCACTGGGTGCCGCGTATCCTGGAACGGCACCGCCCCGACCTGGTCGCCTACGTCGGAGGCGCCGACCCCTTCGAGAACGACCAGCTCGGCCGCCTGCGCCTCACGCGCGAGGACCTGCGCGCCCGGGACCGCTACGTGTTCGGCGCGTGCGCCGCCCGCGGGATCCCGGTCGCGGTCTTCCTGGCCGGAGGCTACGCGCGCGACCTGAACGACACGGTCGGGATCCAGGCCGACATGGTGGACGAAGCGATCCGAACCGCCGGCTCGTCCCGGCCCGAACCCGCCTAGAGGAGGACGACACGATGCGCCATGCCCTGATCCTCGCGATCCTGATCGCGGTCGTGCCCGCGTGCGGCACGCAGCAGTCGCTCGACACCACCGTCCAGGCCGCCACGGTGCGCGCCACGATCGACTCGCTGTGGTCCCAGTACGCGGTCGCCGCCAACCAGAGGGACAGCCTCACGTTCGGCACCCTGTTCCACGACGACGCGGTGCTGGTCTTCTCGGGGGCGCCGACCATCTCGGGAAGGGCGGCCGTCGAGGAATTCCTCCTCGCCCTCTATACGCCCGTGTCGGTGACACGGCTGCGCGTGGTCCCCGACGACCTTCGCGTGCACGGCCCCCTTGCGGTCGAGACCGGAACGTTCGAGGAGGACTACCTCGAGGCGGGCGCGTCCAGGACCGAGGCGGGGCGATTCACGCTGATCGCGGAGCAGGCGCCCGGGAAGCGATGGCTGATCCGGCGTCTCGTGATGCTCGCCGACTCGGTGCGGGCGGGAGCGGCGGGCGGCGCTTGAGCGCGACGCGCGCGGCCTCCGCTCCTCCGGCGTTCGAGGAGGCCCTCCGGACCTTCGGGTTCCCTTCGTTCCGCCCGGGCCAGCTCGAAGCCCTCGAGACGCTCCACCGCCGGCGCCGGCTGCTCCTCGTCGCCCCCACCGGAGGTGGAAAGAGCCTCATCTACCAGCTGCCGGCGACGATGCTTCCCGGCACATCGCTCGTGATCTCGCCGTTGATCTCGCTCATGCACGATCAGGTCGACGCGCTCGAGGCGAAGGGAATCCGCGCGACCTATCTCGCCTCGACGCTGGATGACGGCGAGGCGATGGAGCGGCTCTGGCAGATCCGCGGCGGCGAGTACCGGATCGTCTACGTCGCGCCGGAACGGCTTCGCTTCCCCGGCTTTCGCGATCTCGTGCGCGCCATGGGCTGCCCCCTGATCGCGATCGACGAGGCGCACTGCATCAGCCAGTGGGGGCACGATTTTCGCCCCGACTACCTCCAGATCCGCGGCTTCCTGGAGCTCCATCCCGAAGCGCTCGTGCTCGCCTGCACCGCCACGGCCACGCCGGTCGTGCGCGATGACATCCTCCGCCAGCTCGGGTTTCCGGCGGACACGCCGCAGATCGTGCGCGGGTTCGCGCGTCCCAACCTGGCCCTTCGGGCGCGGAGCGTCGCCAGCGCGGCCGAGGCGGCGCGGGCGGTGGACGACACGCTCCGCGAGGCTCTGGGGGGTGCGGCGGCGCCGCGCGGCGGGGCGATCGTCTACTGCCTCTCGCGCAAGGACGCCGAAGAGGAGGCAAAGCGGCTCCGCGAGGAGGGGTGGAGGGCGGGCTGGTACCACGCGGGCCTCTCGGGCGACCACCGCAGCCAGGTGCAGCGCCGCTTCATGCGCGGCGAGCTCGCGGTCGTCGCGGCCACGAACGCCTTCGGCATGGGAATCGACCGGGCGGACGTGCGCGCCGTGATCCATCGCTCGCCGCCCGATTCGATCGAGTCCTACTACCAGGAGGTCGGCCGCGCCGGCCGCGACGGCGAGGACGCCTCGGGGCTCCTCCTGCTCCGCGCGCAGGATATCCCGCGGCGCCGCCATCTCCTCGAGCGGAGCGCGTCGGAGTCGGCGGCGGGGGAGGCGATGTTCGAGCACAAGTGGTCGATGTTCCTGGACCTGATCCGCTGGGCCGAGGGGGGCTCCTGCCGCCACGACGCCATCCTCCGCTACTTCGGCGACGAGGCGGAGACGCTGCACGGCTGCGGCCGCTGCGACGTCTGCGCCGAGATCGCCCAGGGCGGCGCGGTCGGGGGAAGCGCCGAGGAGAGCGGGAGGATCGTGATGGCGGTGCTTGGGGCGGTGGCGCTGGTGCACGAGCGGCTGGGCCCCAAGGCGACGGCCAAGTTCCTGCGCGGCGAGGACGACGAGCGGCTGATCCGCGCCGGCCTCGTGGGCCGGCCGGGCTGGGGCGCGCTCGCCGGCGAGACCGAGGCCTGGCTGGGACAGGTGATCCAGCGCTGCGTCGCCGCCGGATGGGTGGACTTCACGCCGGGCGAGTACTCGCTTCTGGTGCTCACGCCGTCGGGGCGCGCGGTGCTCGACGGAAGACGGCCCGGGTCGCTGATCCTGCCGCCCCGGGGGACCGGGGCCGCAAAGCCCCGTTCGCGCTCCCGCCGACGGGATGCGGCGCCGCCAGCGGGCGGCGAGACCGACTTCGACGAATCGCTTTTCGAATCGCTGCGCGAGTGGCGGCGCGCCGAGTCGCTCGCGGGCGGGGTGCCCGCGTTCGTCGTCGCCACCGACCGCGCCCTGCGCGACATCGCCGCGGCGCGCCCCCGGACGGCCGAGGAGCTCCTCGCCTGCCACGGGATCGGCCCGCAGAAGGCCGTGAAGTACGGAGACTCGATTCTGGAGGTGGTGGCGCGGTCGGGTCAGCCCCGGCGCCGCGTGTAGATCGCGCGGAACCCGAGCGCGACCGCCGCGCGGCAGTCGTGGCACCCTTCCGGCAACAGCTCGGGCCGGAGCGGATCGGCGCAGGCCTCGTAGCCGAGCGTTTCGTAGAGCCGCACGAACGATTCCGCGCGAAGCCCCTCGACGACGAAGCGCAGGGCCCACCCCTGCGCGATCCGCTCGGGGTCGGGCTCGGCGGAGACCTTCGAGAGCGGACCGACCCGCTCGCCGCGCCCGAATCCGGTATCGGCGATCATGTCCGGGGCGCCGTGGAGGCGAGCGCCGCGCCCGCCGCTCCGCCCGCGATCTTCGAAAGTCGCTGCTGCCCCAGCCACGCCGCGCCGAGCGCGGGGACGAACTGGGGGAGGTCCCCCTCGGGCACGTGCACCACGCCCGCGAGCGACTCGCGCGCCACGCGCGCCATCGTCTCGTAGCGGAGGATCCCCCCGATCAGCGTGAAGGGCCCCTCCATCCGCGCGCGCTTCATCAGCTGGACGGAGCGTCCCACCAGCGACACGATCGCGCCGTGCATGATGTCCGCGGGCGCCACCCCCTGCGAGAGGTGGTTGATCACCTCCGATTCCGCGAACACGGCGCACACGCCGGAGATCGGCGGGAACTCCTTCGAGGTCGCCACCAGCGGCCCGATCTCCTCGGTGGCGTAGCCCAGGTAGCGGGCCGTCTTCTCGAGGAAGGCGCCCGTCCCCGCGGCGCACTTGTCGTTCAGGCGGAAGGTCTTCACCTTGCCGCGCTCGTCGATGCGGGTCGCCTTCATCGTCTGCCCGCCGACGTCCAGGACCGTCTGGGTATCGGGGAAGAGCAAGCGGGCGCCGCGCGCCGAGGCGGTCAGGTCGGTGACGTGGATGTCGGCGAAGGGAGCCTGATGGCGCCCGTAGCCGGTCGCCACGACGTACCCCACCTGCTCGCGGTCGAGGCCGGCGTTCGCGATGAGCCGCGCGAGCGAGCCCTCGGCCACCTCGGTCAGGCGGAATCCGGTCGGCTCGAGGGCGCGGCCCAGGACCGCGCGGTCCTCGCGCAGGAGCAGGACCTTCGTGTAGGTGGAGCCGACGTCGATGCCGGCGGTGATCCGCAGGGCCCGCGCGCTCATGGGCGGCCCTTCCCCGCGCGCGCCGGTTCCCGGCTCGCGAGGATCTGATCGCGCGCGAAGAGCGCGGCCCCGAGCGCGCCCATGTAGTGCGACTCCTCGCTCACGTTGACCTTGAGCCCGAGCTGCCGGTTCAACGCCTCGACCATCGCCACGTTTCGCGCCACGCCGCCGGTGAAGGTGACCTCCTCCTCGATCCCGACGCGCCAGAGCAGGCTCACCGCCCTCGAGGCGATCGACTCGTGCACGCCCAGGAGGACGTCGCCGATCTTCTTCCCCTTGCCCAGCCACGAGAGGACCTCCGACTCGGCGAACACCGTGCAGGTGGTGCTGATCTTGACCGGCCGCTCGCCCGTGAGCGCGGTGGGCCCGAGCTCCTCGAGCGGGATGTCGAGCGCGGAGGACGCCGCGCCCAGGAAGCGCCCCGTTCCCGCGGCGCACTTGTCGTTCATGCAGAAATCCGCGATCTCGCCGCGGCCCGAGACCTTGATCGCCTTGGTGTCCTGGCCTCCCATGTCGACCACCGTGCGCGTGGCCGGGAACATGTGCACGGCGCCGCGACCGTGGCAGCTGATCTCCGTCACCTGCGTGTTGCCGAACGTCACCTTGTAGCGCCCGTAGCCGGTGCCGACGACGAACTCGACCTCCTCCTCGCGCAGCTTGCCGTCGGCGAGCGCGCCGCGAAAGGCGTTCTCCGCCGCGCGCATCACGTTCGCTCCCGTTCCGATCAGGGCGCGCCCCGCGATGACGCCCGACTCGTCCACCACGACCGCTTTCGTCTGCGTCGAGCCGACGTCCACCCCTGCCGCGTAGGCCATGTCGCTACCTCCCCGCTCCGGCGCCGCCGGCCGGGGCCAGGCGGCGCGACACCAGTCCCTCGAAGAACGCGTCGATCCGGTTCTTGAGCTGCGCCTCGGAGACGACGCGCTGATCCATCATGTCCGACTCCACGAACAGGGTCGCCACGTCCCGCCGCTCCATGAGGGCGCGGCGGTTGTCGGCCAGCCCCGTCGAGACGGTGCGGCAGCTCTTGATCGGGTGGAACACGACGCCGTCGACCGCGTAGGTGTCGACCATCTCGGCCAGCGCGGTCGTCGGGTAGAACATGCTGTCCATCGCGTCCCGCACGCTCACGAGGAGCCCCTCGGCCAGGCTCTCGACCGGATCCCTCGGATCGTACTCGAACGCGCGATTGGCGCCCCCGGAGGCGAACCAGAGGTAGGTGGAGTTGACGAACGTGCCGCCGTGCTCGGTGAAGAGCTCGGTGAACCGCCGGAAGATCGGATAGCAGGGCACGCCCACGAACACGAGGCGGAAGCGCTCGTCGACCAGGGTCCCGATCCCCTCCCGCTGCTTCAGCTCCATCTCCTCCACCAGCTGCTCGAAATAGGTGGCGCCCTCGGGCGCGCCGCGGAATCCGTTGCACACGCCGAGGTAGATGGTGCCGTCCGAGAGTGCGTTGAAGAGCGAGGGGCGGCTTCGGTTCAGCTCCAGCACCCGCTTCCAGCCCCGTCCCAGGCGGTTTGCGTTCTGGAGCGACTCCCGGAGGCGGTCGATGTCGAACTTCTTCCCGGTCACCTGCTCCAGCAGGGCGATCAGCTCGCGGATCTGCGCCGCGACGTAGCGGCGGTCGTTCTCGAAATCGCGGTCTCCGCGCCAGGTCTGGGCGCCGTCGGCGCGCGTCCCCGGCACGTCGAGCACGTAGCAGGGCATCCCGTACATCCGCTCCCAGATCTCGGCCCACTTCACGTAGGTGTTGCAGGCGTTCGTGAGCACCGCGATCTTGGGCGGCGGGATCCGGCCCATCGGCAGCTCGCCGCCGCGGCGCTGCGTCGCCACGTCGGCCTTCACGTAGCCGCACAGGTCCGAGGAGTAGCCCAGGTCCTCGGCCTCGTTCAGGTACTCCTGCGCCACGTGGCGCACGGCGGTCTGGAGCGAGTTGATCTCGGGGAACACGAGCGGCAGGTCGAAGACCCGAAGCAGCTCGCCCAGGCTCCCCATGACGAACACGTACGCGCCGCCCCGTCCGTCGACCGCGGCGCGGCCCAGGTCCTCGAACCACTCGCGGAAGAGGCGCGCCCCGTCGCGATTCCCCCGTCCCACGATTTCGGCCAGCGCGGCAGGCACCATGTTCGGCTCCTAGTCGAAGAGGAGGTTCTCGACGAAGGTCTCCAGCTGGATCTCGATCTGCTCGAAGGAGGTCATGTTCTCCTCGAACTCCGTGACGAAGTAGGGGAGGCGGGCGGCGTCCAGCGCCTGCACGTACGCGACCTGCTCCTCCAGCCCCGGCTCGCACATCTTGGCCGCGGCGATGATGACCGCGCGGGCGCCCGAGCGCTCCACGCGCTCGAGGAGCATCCGCTCCTTGGGCTTTCGAGGGTCGTGCTGCACCGGGCTGTAGCTGGACCGGTCGAGGTAGGCCGCGGCCAGGTCGGCCAAAGGGTCCTCGCCGGCCCGCACGTCCTCCAGGATCCAGCGGAGGCCGATCAGCAGATCGTCGTCCACGACGTAGCAGGAGCGGCCGACGGCGCGGATCAGGTCGAGCGGCGGCTGCTCGCAGAACCCTCCCTCGAAGACGACCCGGATCCGGTCCTGCGCGCGCGCCGGACGCGACTCCAATCGTGGCAGCACGGCGCGGAGCACCTCGTTGTGCTCCTCGCGCGGGACCAGCCCGCCCACCGCCGTGAGCGCGTACGCTTCGTGCGCGGCCACCAGCCAGGGACGCTCGCGGCGGATCGCATAGAGGCCGCGCAGGAGCCTCCGGTTCTCGTTGAAGACGCCGATGGAGCGGCGGAGATCCTCGTCGCGAACCTTGCGCTCGGCGACCGCCTCGATCGCGCGGCGCAGGCGGTCGTACTCGCCGCGCAGGTAGGGCGCGGCGCTCGGCGAAGCCGCGTTCTGGGGCAGGTAGAGGATCTGGCAGGGGTAGGCGAAATTGCGCCCCCAGACCGCCGCCAGGTTTCGCGCGGCGTCGCAGATCGGATGGGTCACGAACAGCTCCAGCGTCACGACCTGGGTGAGCGCCAGCTCGAGCGAGGTCTTGATGATGGAGCAGAGATAGGAGCCGAACCGCGACTCGGCGTGCCCCGCCTCGATCGGCGCGCCGCGCACCTTGAACGGGAGGAGTCCCGCGGCGTTCGCGATCTCCTCCGGGAAGTAGACCTGGAAGTGACCGACCACGCGGCCGCCCCCCTCGCGCCAGCGGCGCACCGTCGGGAAGGAGACGTCCTCGACCAGGTCCTGACAGGCCGAGAGCATCCCTTCGAGGTCGTGCCCCTTCCACTCGGGGAAGACCGGGGTCGCGGCCGCGCGCGCTCCGCTCGATGCCGCGCGGGCGGGACCGGCGCTCATCGGTGCTCCCACGCGGGCGTCCGCTTCTCGGTGAAGGCGCGCAGCCCCTCCAGCGCGTCGCGCGTCTCCATGACCTCCTCGACGTAGATCGCAGCCGCGGCCTGGAGCGCATCGGGCCTCGTGCGGCCGACCGCCGCGCGGAGCGTGCGCTTGGTGAGCCGGAGTGCGGCGGCGCTGTGGCGGGCGCAGCGCTCCGCCAGCGAGCGCGCCTCGGCCTCGACGGCGTCGTCGGGGACGACGCGCTGGACCAGCCCCGCCTCGGCGGCGCGCCGGGCGGCAATGGCGTCGCCGGTGAAGAGGATCTCGGCCGCGTGGCCGTAGGGGCCGCGTCGCGGGAGGAGGGCGCAGGCGATCGGCGCGGTGACGCCGAGCAGGATCTCCGGCTGGCCGAAGGAGGCGCCCTCGCCGGCCACGACGATGTCCGCCGCCTGGACCAGCTCGAACCCGCCCCCGAGGCAGCGGCCGCGCACGGCCGCGATCACGGGGACCGGAAGCGAAGCGATCGCTTCGACCGTGCCCACCATCTCGGGAATCAGGTCGCGGAAGGACGGCGGCAGGTGCTCTCCGACGTCCGCGCCCGCCGAGAAGTGCCTGCCGGTCGCAGCGAGGACCACGGCCCGTACGCCCGGCTCGTCGCGGAGCCGGAGCGAGGCCTCGCGCAGCTCGCGAAGGACCGCGCGCGTCAGCACGTTGAGCGGCGGGTGATCGAGCGTGAGGGTCGCGATGCCCGCGTCCACTTCCATCCGAACGTTCATGCCCACGGCCTCCTTCTAGACGTACTGCCCGCCGTCCACCTTGAGGACCTGTCCCGTCACGTGCCGCGCGCCCGCCGAGCAGAGCCACGCCACGGCCGACGCGCAGTCCTCGGGCTCGGCGATCCTCCCCACCGCGCTCTCTTCGATCGCAGCCTCGACGAAGCGGTCGGGCAGCGGCGCGGTCATCGGGGTCTTCACCATTCCCGGCGCGACGACGTTCACCGTCACGCCCGACCGACCGAGCTCCTTCGCCAGCGACTTCGAGAGCGCGACCATGCCCCCCTTGGAGGCGGCGTAGTTGGCCTGCCCCGCCTTCCCCCGAAGGCCGTTGATCGAGGCGATGTTCACGATGCGCCCCCATCCGCGGTCCCGGAGCACCGCGCCGGCCGCGCGGCTCCAGAGGAAACAGCCGGTGAGGTTCACGCCGATGACGTCGTCCCACTGGGCGGGCGTCATCTTCCAGCTCACCGCGTCGGCGGTGATCCCGGCCGCGCAGACGAGGATGTCCAGGCGGCCGAACGCGGCCACGACGTCCTGGATCGCCCGCTCGGCGAACGCCGCGTCACGGACGTCCCCCTGCAGGCGCAGCCCGCGCCGCCCGGCGGCTTCGATCCCCTGGAGCACTCGCGACCCGGCGGCCTCGAAGCGCGCGTCCATCACGGCGACGTCGCACCCCTCGCGCGCCAGCGCGAGCGCGATCGCCGCTCCGATTCCCGAGGCGCCCCCGGTCACGACCGCGGCGCGCCCTTGGAGGCCCAGGTCCACGGCCCTCAGCTCCCCGCCGGCTCCGGAATGGCCGGCGCCGCCGGCGGCTGGCACTGCGGCGAGATCGCGCGGTAGAGCTCGTCGTCCCAGGGATGCCCCTCCGCCAGCATCTGGCGGAGCTTGATGAAGTCCACCTCGCGCTTCCCCTTGGGCCCTTCGTGGAAGGCGCGGAACCCGGCGCGCGCCTCGGTCATCATGTTGAGCGCGAGCCAGTCGCGATTGGTCCCGCTGTTCGCCTGCCAGTGGTGGAGCTTGTGCTTGCGGAGGCTCGCGATCGTCTTCGCGGTACAGTCGGGCATGAGCATCAGGAGCTTGGCGCAGAGCGACTCGACGGCCTTATCGAGGAGCGAGAGATCGGTCTTCGCGCGCGCGAAGGTCTCCTTGGCGAGGATCAGGTCGGGCCCGGTGCGGAAGTCGCCGTAGACGATCCGTCCCATCTCGTCCAGGAAGCGGTCGGTGACCACGAGCGGATTCGGGATCCACCGCCCGTCCAGGCGCAGGACCGGCACCACTTCGTTCACGAGGCCCAGGAACATCGCGCGGTGCGCGCTCCAGGTCTCGCAGAGCACCGCGCTCTCGATGGCGCGGCCGAAGCCGACGTAGACGGGGAGGAAATCGGTCGACCCGCCGTCGGGCGCCGAGCCGTGCTTCGGGCCCGCCTGTCCGAAGCGAGCGGTGTCCACGGCGACGCTGAAGTCGCAGGCCATCCCGATCTCCTGGCCGCCGCCGATCCGCATCCCGTTCACGCGGTTCACCACCGGCTTGTCGCACGCGAGGATCGCGTCGATCATGTCGTTGAAGACCCGCATGTACTGCTTGTACTCCTGCGGATTCCCCGCGTAGTAGGTCGCGTACTCCTCGGTGTTGCCGCCCGTGCAGAACGACTTGTCCCCCGTCGCCGTGAAGACGACCGAGACCACGCGCCGGTCCAGGCTGGCCTGCCGGAACGCGATCCCCACCTCGCGCGCCATGTCCGTGGTGTAGCTGTTCAGCTGCTTCGGGTTGTCCAGGACGATCCACGCGTGGAACAGGCCGTCGGCGGCGCGCCCGCACGGATCGAGGGCGGGGCGCATCTCGTAGCCGATGTGCTGGAAGCGGTACTCCGGAAACAGCGTGTGGTCCTTCAGCATCGTTCTCTCCCGCGCGCCGCGCGCGCTCGTGCGGGGCGGCTTCCGCCCCGCGACCCTAGGGCTCGAGGATGGCCCGCTTCTGGATCTCGTGATCGGCCACGCGGCGCACGACCTCGGGGCCGTCGCGCAGCGGATGCCGCTCGATGAACGGATGGAGCGTGACGCGCCCCGACGTGACCATGCGAAGCGCCTCGGGGTAGAGCTCGGGGCGGCAGCCCCAGGTGCCCTGCGCCGTCGCGTCGAAGGCCATGAGGTTGCTCAGCCGGAGCTGGACCTTGTCGAGGGTGAACCCCACGACCATCAGGATTCCCGCCGTTCCGAGGAGGCCGAACGCCGTCTCCTGCCCCGCCGCCGTCCCGGAGCATTCGAAGATCTTCCAGCCGTGCGGGGCCACGCCCCACGCCTTGGCGCGCGCCGCGATCTCCTTCTTCAGCGCCTTGAAGTCCGTCGCCGAGGGATCGAGCGCCAGGCTCGCGCCATGCGCCGCGATCCCCGCAAGCTTCGCCGCGTCCACGTCCAGCACCACCACGCGCGCGCCGAAGGCGGCCGCGATCTGCACCGCGTAGCCGCCCACGCCGCCCGCGCCCACGACGATCGCGAGATCGCCGGGACGGAGACCGCTGCGGACGATCGCCTGGTAGGGCGTCGTCACGGCGTCGGCCACGACCGAGAGGTCGGCCAGCGAATAGCCGTTCCGCTCCGTGACGGGGCAAAGCCCGCGCGCGGGGACGGCGACCCGCTCCGCGAACCCCCCATCGAGATCGTTCCCCGGCATGATCTGGCTCCGGCACGCGTTCCCCCGCCCCGAGCGGCAGAGGTCGCATTCGCCGCACGGGATGACGGAGGGAACGATCACCTCGCGTCCGATCCACTCGCGGCACTCCGGCGCCGCCTCGTCCACGACGCCGCTTACCTCGTGGCCGAGCGTGATCGGGAGCGGATGGCGGGTCGGAACGCCGTCCCGCCAGAAACCGATGTCGGTGTGGCAGACGCCGCACCCGGCGACGCGCACGACGACTTCCCCCGCGCGCGGCTCGGGTTCGGGAACGTCGACGACGGCAAGTGGCGCGCCGGAGGCGTTGAGACGGATCGCTTTCATGGCTTTCTCCGGGAACGGTTCGGCGCGGCGGGGCTCTTGGAGTTCTTGGGGTTCTTGCGGTTGTCGAGGCCCGCCAGGAACAGGTCCGTGAAGCGGTCGCCCAGCTCCGCGGCCTGCAGCGATCCCTCGGGCCGGTACCAGCGCGCGATCCAGTTGATCGCGCCGAGCATGGCGAACGCGGCGACCTTGGGGTCGGTCTTCCGGAACGCTCCGGCGCGGATGCCGGACGCCAGGATCCGGCGGAGCTCGCGCTCGTAGCGGTCGCGGGCCGCGATGATCTCCGCCCGCGGCCCTTTCGAGAACGCGGTGACCTCGAAGGCGAGCGGCGACCCCTCGAGCGTGTCGGTCATGACGCGCACGTGCTCGCGGATCACGTGCCCCAGCCGCTCGCGCGCGGTCGGTAGCCGCCGGGTCTCGGCGAGGATCCGGTCCAGCTCGGCGAGCGAGTCCTTGTGGCACTCGTACAGGATCGCTTCCTTGTCGGGGAAATAGTGGTAGAGCGCCGTCTTGCGCACGCCCAGGCGGCGCGCGATGTCGTCGAGGGTGGTTCGGTGGTAGCCGCGATGGCGAAAGGCCCGGAGCGCGGCGTGGAGGATCTCCTCCCGGCGGCGCTCGCGCTTGGCGCGAATGCGCGGGGAGCGCGTTTTCGCGGCGGGGGTGCGCATGGTGCGCACGGAACGTACGGCGGCGGCTTCGGCCATCGGTCACCCTCCCGAAGAAATTTGAACCGATGGTCGAAGATTGAATCCGGGTTCAGGGCCTGTCACCTGACAAGGTGTCAGGGATACCAAAGGAGGATGCGGCGTCTGCGCCGCTGGAGACGGGGTTGGAGGAGCGGCCCGGCTACAGCCCCAGCCAGTACGTCGCCTTGATGGCGACGATGTTCTCCGGGGACTGGTCGAAGACGGCCCGCACGTCGCGCGAGAAATCGAAGTCGCCGAAGGGCTGCGCGCCGTTTCGGTTCTGCTGCCACACGAGGAAGAGGACCGATCCGGGGCGGTACTCCCAGCGGAGCACCGCGTTGCCCAGCAGCGAGCGGAAATTGAAGTTGGGATCGCCGAGGGCGAAGGAGGACGAGGGCCCCGGGCCGTCGGGATCGATCGTATAGGTGCCGGCCGGGTCCCGCGTGATCGTGCCGCGGCTTCCTCCGTAGACGTCGAAGTCGTACGTGCTCGGCGCCCGCAATTCCTTGAGCTCCCGGAAGAGGGCGGAGACCACGTAGGGCTGCAGGTAGAGCTGGAACGAGAGCCGGGGCGAGAAGGTCCAGTCCAGCCGCGTGTCCAGGCTGACCACGTGCTCGTCGAGCGTCGCGAAGACGTAGCGGCTCCCGTAGGTGGCGGTCGCGTTCGGGTCGGGCACGGTCGTCACGTACTGAGCCATGTCGCGGATCTTCTGGATGCTGGGCTCGACGCGGACGAGCATCGACGGCGCCGGGTGCAGCGTCAACGACGGCGAGTACCGCTGCGCGTTGGCGCCGGCGTCGTTCCACGAGAAATCGGAGTGCAGGCTGAAGAAGTAGCTCTGGCGCGAGTCGGTGTTCACCGTGGCCGCGACCCGTCCTCCGGAGGGAATTCGGGTGAGCGGTCCCCCGCGGGTCAGCCGGTCGTCGTACGCCTTCGGATACCACGACCCCCGCAGATCGCCGTACCAGTAGTTGGCGAACGTGCCCGACCCCTGCGCCTCGTAGCCCTGGTACTGGAGATTCCCCCCGTGATTCCAGGCGTTGTTGCTGAACGCCATCACGTACCAGTTCCGGAACAGCCGGCTCGGCTTGTCCTCTTTGTACATGCCCAGCGTCGAAACGCCCCAGGTATCCACGTTGCTGATGTAGCCCATGTCGTTGCTCTCGAACCCGGGCGACAGGTCCTGGTACGTGATGTTGCCCTTCCAGTGCTTCCCGCCCAGCTTGTTCAGGGAGATCAGGTCGGAGATTCCGGTGAGATGGGTCCGGGTGGGATCGAACTCGACGTGATCGGCGTCGGGGCGCTGGAAGTAGTGCGCGCTGGAACGCTGGGTGGCCGCGATCGCTTCCGCGCTCCCCTCGATGCGGCTCCCCTGCACGTAGCCGTCCAGCGACCAGCGCCGTCCCGCCCAGTAGTGCATGAAGTCGATCCCCGCCACCGTGGCGCGCGAACGGAGCATCGATTCCAGCCCCGGGTCGGACAGGTCGCGCGAGACGTTGGTGACGATCGCTCCGATCCGCGTGTTCCCGCCCCCCAGCTCGCGGCGGACGCGCGCGACGGCGTAGTTCGTGAGCGGCTCCACGGGCAGCCGGCGCTCGACCCCCAGCGTATCGAGATAGCGCGCCCGCTCTTCGGTGGTCACCGCGTCCAGGGCGCCGACCGACCACCCGCTTCGGGTCTTTCCGGTCAGCTTGGCGGCGGCCGCGATCGTCGAGAGCGACGGCGTGTCCAGGAAGGGATAGTCGAACGGGGAGAGGGATCGCTGCGGCGCGCGCCCGATGCGCCGCGCGTGGAACGTCGTCGGCACGCTGAAGTAGTTGGAGCTCTGCGTCTGGCCGAAGTTGAACAGCTCCGAGCGTTCGACGAAGAAGGGCCGCTTCTCCGGGAAGAAGGTCTCCGTGGCCGTGAGGTTTACGACCGCCGGGTCCACTTCGACCTGGCCGAAGTCGGGATGGACCGTCGCGTTCAGCGTCAGGTCGTCCTTGATCCCCCACTTGAGGTCGGCCCCGACCGAGCCGCTCTGCTCCGAACCGTCGTGGAAGGGATCGCCCGGAGGCGCGAAGGTGTTCTGCGCCTTGGCCAGCCCATAGGGCATCAGCTCGATCTGGCGCCGCGCGTGCAGCGCGCCCAGGCCGGCCAGATGGCCGTAGCGGCTCACGTCGGCCTGCTCGTTTTTCGGAGTGAAGGAGAATTCGGCAAGCTCCTGCTTGCGATCGATCCAGCGCCGGAACTGGATGCCCCAGATCCCGTCGGCGGAGGGGTTGAAGCGGAGCTGGGAGAGGGGGATCTCCATCTCGGCCGTCCATCCGGTCGAATCGATCGTGGCGTGCACGTGCCAGACCGGGTCCCAGGAGAAGTCGTGGTTGCCGCGCGCGTCGATCGTGGCGTCGTCGAACGAGCCCGCGGGGTTGACCCGGAACCGGAACGCGGTCAGATGGTCGTGGTAGGAGTCGATCAGCACGGCGAAGTAGTCGGAGGCGAGATCCTCGTCGCGGCGCACGAGGCGGCGGCGGATTTTCGAGGGCTCGCGGTCGTAGAGGCGCGCGCCGACGTAGAGCGCGTCGTCCCCGATCAGGACCCGCACCTCGGTGCGCTCGGAGACGGGCCTCCCCTCGTCGGGGTCGCGCTGGGTGAACCGGTCCACCGGGGTGGCGTCCGCCCAGGCCGGGTCGTCCAGCTTGCCGTCGATGCGGACGTCGCCGCGGAGCGGCGCCGCCTGGACCACGGGGGCGTCCGCGTGGCGATAGGCGTGGGTGGTGTCGGCGGACTGGGCGAGCGCCGAGGGCGCCAGAACCATCAACGCGAGCGCGACCAGGACGATCATGACTCTCCGACCGGTGTCGAGAACGATGGCGCGAACCAACGGTGCGCCGACTCCGTTGAGACAGGGGAATCGCTCTCAACGTTGGAAGCCGACACGCAGTCTACGCTATCGGGCGAACGGAGGTTTCGGAGGCCCTGCCGTCCCCCGGACGATGGCGTCCCGTTTCGCCTGACCCTTGGAGGTGCCCGTCCATGGCTCTGGAAGCTTCACGCGGCGGCGTGCGCGCCGCGATCGCGCTGGCCCTGCTCGTGCTTCCTGCCGCCGGCGCCTCGGCCGCTGACCGGACCCCCTCCGTCGTGACCCGCGAGCGTTCGGTGGAGCGCATCGCCGAAGGCGTCTACGTGATCCGCCATCAGGACGCCCCCGACACCAACCCGCAGGGAAACACGACGGTGGTGATCGGCACGGAAGGCGTCCTCGTGGTGGACTCGGGCTACCTGCCGTCCAGCACGCGGGAGGATATCGCGCAGATCCGCCGCTGGACCCGGCTGCCGGTGCGCTATCTGGTCAACACGCACTGGCATCCCGACCACATCCGCGGGAACGCCGCGTACGTCCGGGCGTTCCCGGGAGTCGCGATCGTCGCTCACGAGAAGACGCCGGAGCTGGAGCGGGGATTCGACGAGCCGAACCTGGCCCGATACCGCGCGCGAATCGAGACCCTCCGCCGCGAGCTCGACCGGGGGCGCGACGAGGAGGGAAAGCCCCTGGAGCCCAAGGCGCGGGCCGAGGCGGCGGCCGATTTGGCCAGGCGAACCCCGGTGGCCCGGGAATTCGAGGGCTACCGGCCCGTCTACCCCTCGGTCACCTTCACGGGGGCGATGACCCTCGACCTCGGGGGCCGGAGCGTCCAGCTCCGGGACCTCGGCCGCGGGCACACCGTGGGCGACGTGATCGCCTGGCTGCCCGAGGAGGGAATCGTGATCGCGGGCGACCTGGTGGCCCATCCCGTTCCGTACTTCTTTGCGGGCTGGCCCTACGACGAGATCGGGACCCTGGAGCGCCTGGACGCAATGAACGCCCGCATCATCGTCCCCGGCCACGGCCAGGTCCTGCACGACGGCGCCTACGTCCGGGAGACGCTTCGGCTGATGCGGGACGTGCGCGACCAGGTCGTGGCCCAGGTCCGGAAGCGGGGCTCGCTCTCGGCGAAGCTCGAGGACGTTCGCAAGGCGATCGATTTCGGAACGGCGGAGAAGCGCTTCGCCGGCGACGATCCGGACAACGTGGAGTTCTTCCGGGAGTCGATGGACGGCCTGGTGAAGACCCTCTTTTACCAGATCGCGGAGTAGCCCTGTGATGCGGTAGAATAGAGGCTCCCACGACGTCCGGCCGCATCCCTGTTTTCCGCTCCCGAGCCGGGGCCGTCGCGTGGCGTCGAGGAGGTCCGCATGCAACGCTCCCCATCTCCCCGCGTTCCCCGGATCGT
>DASQJL010000115.1 GCA_035631035.1 Candidatus Binatia bacterium
TGATCAACGGATGGCCCGGCGCGATGCGCCCCTGAACTCGCCGGTGGTATTCGGGGAAGTGCTCGGAGAGCGTCACCAGCTGAGCGACGAGCGGCGGTCCGACCAGAATCACGAATCCGGCGACGGTAACGACCGTCAGGACCGCGACGATGACGACGGCCATGCCACGCTTCACTCCGCGTCTCTCGAGGCGGGAGACGAGCGGCGCGATCGAGATGGCGAGCAGCAGCGCGAGGAGGAAGAACAGGAACTCCGGGATGAGCTTCAGGACCGCCCAGACGACCACCGCCGTCACGAGGACTTTGACGATGGTGGAGACGGGGACGTGGAGCTCGACCACGGACCGGGCGGGATCCTCGCTCGCGAGGTCGCGATCCTCCCAGTCCTGCGGGCGGCCGATCCGGCTAGCGATGGGACCCTCCGGTTGCGACCCGGAGGCTCGCGATCATCCGGTCCAGAGTCGGGGCGACGGAGCCTGCCGCCGGGCCCGGCAGGATGGCGAGCGCGTACAGCACATGTCCGTCGGAGAGCTCCCGCGTGACAACCCGGACTCGCTCCTCCTGGCCGGTGACGGGAGAGCGCCCGGAGAGGTCGAGGGAGATCGCGGGGGCGTTTCCGGCCGTGACGCGGCGCACTGAGCCGCGCTCTGGAGTGAGGTACGGGTTGGCGTGCGTAGTCTGCCGCACGAGGTCGTTGGTCGCGTCCTCGAGGCGCGAGCGGCCCTCGAGCGGCCCGCTCGCCCCGGAGCGGTCATTCACGGTCCCTTCGAAGGGAACGTAGTGATTGACCACGACCCCGCAGACGATGGACGGCTCTCCCGAGGATGTCTCGACGACCCCGCCCTGCGGGACGATCGTGACGCCGTACCCCTCCCGCGCCTCGAAGGGACGCCAGTTCTCTGGGTACTCCATCGAGAACATGCCGTTCTTCTGCGTGAACGCGCGCATCCGGGCGGCGGGCGGTTCGATGCGGATCGCGCCGGGGGCGGGAGCGGCCGGCGCGGGCGCGGCGGCGTTCGCGATCTGTTTCATCGAGACCGCGGGCGGGTCGGATCGCAGCGCCGCTTTCACGGCCGGCAGCGCCCCTTGCGCGCGGGAACCGTTGGCGCGGGGAAGCCGCGCCGCCTCCTGGCGGACGCGCTCCTCACGGTCCACCGGCGCGGGATGGTCGGAGAGAAATCGCTCGAGCCGGCCCGGATCGCGCCCTGCCTGCCGGCGGAGAAGCTCGAACATGTCCGCCATCTCGCGGGGG
Source organism: Candidatus Binatia bacterium (assembly GCA_035631035.1). Lineage (NCBI taxonomy): Bacteria > Candidatus Binatota > Binatia (SeqCode) > Binatia bacterium. The sequence goes on from DASQJL010000115.1 coordinate 1,252, forward strand.
TCGTATCCCGCGCGAGCCATGATCTGCGCGCCGACGATGTCGGCCTGGCTCTCCGCCGTGCGCGAGAACCGCAGGAAAAGGGCGTTCAACCCGACGCCTCCCATCGCCTGGATGATCGACCCGCTGCTCCGGTTGCCTCCGCCGAGGACGCCCCCGAGGAGGCCAACGCCGGCGCGCGCGAGATAGGCCTTCGAGACCTGGTTGGTCTGATGCCGCAGCGCGACGTGGGCGATCTCGTGCGCCATGACGCCGGCGAGCTGTCCTTCGGTGGGGACGAGCTCGATCAATCCGCGGTTGACGTAGAGGAATCCGCCCGGCAGCGCGAACGCGTTGACGTCCGAGAGATTGGTGACGCGGAACTGATACGGGAACTTCGTCCCCGGCGCCGCCGCCGCGAGGCGGCGGCCGATCGCCTCGACGGGGCCTTCGACGGCCGGATCGTGCAGCAGCGGAATCTGCCGCTCGACCTGCGCCGCCGACTGGCGGCCGAGCTCGACGTCCTGCTTGGCAGTGAAAAGATTGAAGCCGGGATGGACGTCGGTCGGAGCCACCGACGCCGCGAGCGCACAGAACGCCAGCGCCCACGCGAGGCCCGCACCGATGGATCTCTGGATGCGCTTCATGGGGGCCCTCCGGAGGGCCCTTCAACGCAAGGGGGATGCCAGAGAGGAAGCTGTCAGCTCACCAACCCACGGGCTTGCCTTTATTCTGCTCATCGAGCCACTTCTGGAGCGGCGCGAAGTAGTCGAGGATGGCGGTGGCGTCCATCTGCCGCTGGCCGGTGGCGGCCTCGAGGGCGTCGGGCCAGGGGTGGCTGGCGCCCATCTCCAACATCTTCGCCAGGCGCGCTCCCGCCGCCTTGTTGCCGTAGATCGAGCAGCGGTGCAGCGGGCCCTTGAAGCCGGCCGCCTGGCAGAGGCCGCGGTGGAGCTGGAACTGCAGGATGTCGGCCAGGAAGTAGCGCGCGTAGGGCGTGTTGGCCGGCACGTGGTACTTGGCGCCCGGATCGAAGTCCTTCTCCGAGCGCGCCAGCGGCGCCCGCACGCCCTGGTACTTCTCGCGCAGCTGCCACCAGGCCTTGTTGTAGTCGGCCGGCGTGATCTCGCCGGAGAAGACCTTCCAGCGCCACTGGTCGACGAGCAGGCCGAAGGGCAGGAAGGCGATCTTGTCCATCGCCATGCGCAGCAGCATCGGGATGTCGTTGCCCGCCGGCGGCACCTCCTGCAGCAGGCCGATCTTCTTCAGGTACTCCGGCGTGATCGACAGCGCGATGGTATCCCCCACCGCCTCGTGGAAGCCGTCGTTGGCGCTGTCCTGGAAGAGGAACGGCTGCTGGTCGTAGGCGCGCTGGTAGAAGTTGTGGCCGAGCTCGTGGTGGATGGTGACGAAGTCTTCACCCGTGGGCTCGATGCACATCTTGATGCGCAGGTCGTTCT
>DASQJL010000116.1 GCA_035631035.1 Candidatus Binatia bacterium
GCAGGTTCCGGTTGTGGCTCGCCAGCACCGTGAGCTAACATAGCTAACAGCGAACCAGGAGGCTGAACGATGGCAAAGGCAAAGCGAAGCGACAAACCCGACGTGGGCGCATCCCAGGCGCTCACCGTGTTGAAGAAGAGAAGCCAGGATCACCCGGAGAAGACCAAGAAGAAGCTCGACACGAAGGTCTATGAGAAGGAGCTGGCGAAGCTGCAGAGCGAGCTCTTGAAGTTGCAGGAATACGTGCGGGTGAAGGGCCTCCGGGTCGCCGTCCTTTTCGAAGGGCGAGACGCCGCCGGGAAGGGGAGCGTCATCAAGCGCATCATCCAGAACCTGAATCCGCGAACGTGCCGGATCGTGGCGCTGGGCACGCCCACCGACCGCGAGAAGACCCAGTGGTACTTCCAGCGCTACGCCGCCCAGCTGCCGATGGCGGGGGAGATCGTGCTCTTCGACCGGAGCTGGTACAACCGCGCGGGCGTCGAGCGGGTGATGGGATTCTGCACCGAGAAGGAATATCTCGAGTTCCTGCGGTCCTGTCCGGAGTTCGAGGACATGCTCCTCCGCTCCGGGATCGTACTCATCAAGTACTGGTTCTCGGTCAGCGAGGAAGAGCAGGAGGTTCGCTTCCAGAAGCGGATCAGCGATCCGAACAAGCGATGGAAACTGAGCCCCATGGACCTGGAATCGCGGGCGCGCTGGGTCGACTACTCGCGGGCCAAGGACGCCATGATGGCGGCCTGCGACACCAAGTCGTCCCCCTGGTGGGTGGTGCCGGCCGACAACAAGAGGCGCTCTCGTCTCAACTGCATCGCTCATCTCCTGAGCCAGTTTCCGTACAAGGACTATTCGCCCAAGAAGCTCAAGCTGCCGCCGCGTCAAGTCGACCTGACCTACGTGCGCCCTCCGGTATCGCGTCAGAAATACGTGCCGGAGGCCTATTGATACCGCGCTGGGAACCGCGAGCGACGCTGGCGGGACGCTTGGCCCTGGCGTTCATCGCCCTGGCGCTCCTCGCCGGATGCGCGCGGATCGGGCGCCTGCAGAACCTGGGCACGACCATCGCTCCGGTCCGCCCCGACAGCACCTCCGAGGGGCGGGGGAGTGAGAAGGCTCCCGTGGAGGCGCTTCGTCCTCTGTTCGGGGATACGCTGATCGGCTTCGCGCCGGGCACCGCCGATTCCTCGCATCGTTTCCTGGGACGGCTGCGCGACGGCTACACCGCCGACACCCTCAACATCATGCTCTTCGGAGACAACCGGCCGGGCTATCGGACGTCCCGCCTCCAGCCCCAGTTCACGGCGATCCGGCGGATGTTCTCCCTGAATCCGCTCAGGATCGCGCGCGGCCTGGTCACGATACCGATCCTGCTCGTGAAGGGGCTGTATCCGGACCTCGCCCTCATCCGGGATATCCCCGCCGAGATCCGGCACCAGCCGAAGTGGGGCCGCGAGCATCAGGTGCTGGAGGCGATGATCGCGAAGATCGATTCGTTGAAGGCCCAGGGAAAGACGGTCGCGGCGGTCATCAATACCGGAGATCTCGTGAAGGATGGGCGCTATCCGGCGCATTGGGAGCGGTTCCTCCGCATCACCCGCCCCCTCTTCTCGCGTGTTCCCTACTTCCCCGTCGCCGGCAATCACGAGCGGACGGACACGGTGCTGGGGGTGGATAACTGGCGGACCGCCACGGGACTGCCGATCGCCGGCGACCGGCTCTACTACTGCTTCGACACCGCCGACGGCTGGGTTCGCTTCATCGCGCTGGACACCAATCCCATCGTCGACCCTTCCCGGCACTGGACCCGCGAGGTGCAGGTCCGGTACTCCGACGAGGAGTTCTCGTGGCTGGTGGAGCGGGTCAAGGAGCACACCGGCCCCGTGATCGTCATGATGCACCACCCGCCTTTCTCGGCTTCCTATCATCGCATGGAGTGGCAGAACGATCCGGTCCTCCGGGAACGCCGGGAACGGATGGTCCGCGCACTGCACACCAGCGGCATCTCGATCATCGCGAGCGGGCACGATCACGCCTACCAGCGCGCCCTGGTCACGTGGCCCGATGCGGTGCTCATCGCGATCGTCACGGGCGGCGCGGGCGCGCCCCTGCACCAGCTCCCGTCCTCCGCGGCCAGCGGAGTGGTGTATAGCGAGTACAAGGTGGCCGGATCGGTCGTCCGGCCCCACGATGTGCTCACCGACGAGGTGTTCCATTTCATCCATCTCCGACTCTGGTTTGGCGGCGGCGACTTCTACGCCTACGCCGTGGAGAAGGACGGGAGCGTCCAGCTGATCGACAAGGTGCAGATCGACCTCAAGCGGTACGGCACGCCGAAGATCGACCAGCACAAAATGCCCGTTCCTCCGGCGAAGGGCCCCAGGGAGGTCATGGGCACTCCCGGGATGCAGCCGATGGGCGCCATGGCAGCGAACAAGGATTCGACGGCGGCCAGTCAGCGTCTTCTCGCGGCCCCGCCGCCGGGCGCCACCGCCCGGTAACGGGCTTGACGGTGTTCGCAGTGCAAGCTATCATGGCTGACATGAGCACACCGTACCTTGGCGAAGAGATCCGGCGGCTGCGGCTGAAGGCCGACTACACCCTGCGCGGGCTGGCCCTGGACGTCGGCGTGTCCGCGGCGCACATGTCGGATATCGAGCATAACCGCCGCCGCCCCTCCGAGAAACTCCTCCGCAAGATCGCGGACAAGCTGCGGAAGGCCGGCGCCACCTACGACTCGCTGGAGCGGCTCCTGTCGGGGATCGACGTCAAGACCCGCGAATGGGCCGCGTCGACGCCGGGAGCGCGGACGCTCTTGCGCCGCCTCCGCGAGGCGGAGGTGGATCCCGAGGAGATCAACCGCGCTCTGGAGAAGCTTCTCGGGCGAAAGCTGCGGACCAAGGGCTCGCGAGCCGGCTGAGGTTTGCGGGAGGCGCTCCCAACACGGCATCTCGAGTCACCAGGCGCCCCTCGCATCCGAAACCTCTCCGCACGCTCTCCTCTCTGGACAAAGAGCACCCCCCTTACGTTAGCCTCGACGCGATTTCCGGAAGGCGCAAGGGAAGGGGGCTCACGATGGACGTCCTGAGCTGGCTGCTCGATTCCGATCCCTCGATCCGCTGGCAGGTGATGCGTGATCTCACCGACCGTCCGGCCGACGTCGTCGCCGCCGAGCGCGCGCGCGTCGCCACGGAAGGATGGGGCGCGCGTCTGCTCGCCCTCCAGGCCGCCGACGGCCGTTGGGGCAGCGCGGCGTGGAGCCGTGGGTGGGATTCCACGATGCACGTGCTGACGCTGCTGCGCGAGATGGGTCTCGATCCCCGAAGCGCCGAAGCGCGGCGCGCGGTGGGCCTCGTGCGCGATCGCGTGACGTGGCAGGGATGCGGCCCGCCGGAGTGCCACTACCATCCCTTCTTCGCCGGCGAGGTGGAGCCCTGCATCAACGGACAGGTGGCGGCGAGCGGAGCCTACTTCGGCCAGGACGTGCGCGGCCTCATCGGCAGGCTGCTCGGCGAGCAGCTGCCCGACGGCGGCTGGAACTGCGA